>JAUZOU010000244.1 GCA_030706285.1 Bacteroidota bacterium | reverse complement strand
CAGACGCATTGACCGATTGCTGAGCCAGAAACGATGTGGCATCCATGGTTTCTTCATTAAACGGAATGTTGATGTCGTTTTCGGCATTTTTTGTCTTTTCGGCTTCTTCTGCAATCTTGGCCATGGTTTGTACGGCTTCGACAGGGTACTTGCCATAGGCGGTTTCTCCGCTGAGCATCAGGGCATCAGTCCGGTAATAAATGGCATTGGCCACGTCGGTTACTTCGGCACGTGTGGGCCGGGGATGCTCAATCATTGTATGTAACATTTGGGTCGCAACGATGACCGGTTTCTTTGCCTGTACACATTTTCTAATGAGCATGCGCTGTATACCGGGAATTTTTTCCTGTGGCACTTCGATGCCCAGATCGCCACGCGCGACCATCACGCCATAGGCTACTTCCAGAATTTCGTCGATGTTGTCGACACCTTCCTGGTTTTCAATCTTGGCGATGATCTTGATCGGACTGACGTTGTCGTCCAGTATCTCCTGAATGGCCAGCACATCCTGTTTACTTCTGACAAAAGAATGGGCAATGAAGTCTACCTGATAGTCGATGGCCAGTAGGATGTTCTTTTTATCTTTTTCCGTCAGAGAAGGCAGATTGATGCGGACACCAGGGATGTTGATGCTTTTGCGGCTACCAATCAACCCGTCGTTTTGCGCTTCACAGATTAGATAGTCGGCCGTTTTGTCGATAACTTTCAGGTCGATTTCGCCATCATCAATCAACAAGTCTATCCCTGGGTTAATATCTTTTACCAGATTTGAATAAGTACAGTTGATGCATTCAGCGGTGGTCGTTTTAGACGGGTCTCCGGCAAAATGGATCAGTTCGCCGGTCTTGACCATAATTTCCTTGTCGTCCTGATTGATTGTTGTCCTGATTTCAGGGCCTTTCGTATCCATTAGAATGGCAATTTCTGAGGAAACAGTACGGACATTTGTTATGATTTTCCGGAAGCCTTCCTCATTCAGATGGGCCGAATTCATGCGGACGACGTTCATTCCCGCATCAAACAATGCCTGAAGAAATTCAACGTCACAACGTTTATCTGAAATGGTAGCGACTATTTTGGTATGTTTTGACATAGTGTGAGAATATATGAGCGATGAATAAATGCTTGGTTAAGCTGTATTGTCCTGACGCCGCAACAACGATGGTCTACGTTCAGGCAGTCTGTAAAGCCAGAATAGCTTCGATCCCTTTCCGGTAAGATTCCATGCCGAATCCCGCAAACGTAGCTTTGCAAGCAGACTCAATCATGGAGACGTGTCTGAAATCTTCACGTTTCCGGATATCCGAGATATGGACCTCGATGACCGGTGTCGTGACGGCGCGGATACAATCGGCCAATGCGATGGAGGTATGTGTATAACCGCCGGCATTCAGGACGATGCCATCAAAATCGAATCCGATTTCCTGGATCTTGTCTATCAGAGATCCTTCATGATTTGACTGAAAATAGTCGAATTTCACCTGAGGGTAATCTGCTTTGATCGTTTCGAAATAGGCTTCGAAGGATTGATTGCCATAGATGGTTGGCTCCCGTTTCCCGAGCAGGTTGAGATTAGGCCCGTTGATGATGGCGATTTTGATCATAGTGAGCTCTTTTTTTGTATTTTTGCGGAAATAGGCAACGTTACCTTTATGCCTGGTCTTTCATCCTTATTCACGAAAAGACAATAACGCAAATGATGACAAAGGTAACGCTTTTTTTCAAAAATTCAGTGAAGAACAATGATGCCAATCGGTTGGTTCAAAAAATATACAGCCTTTCTAAAGTTGGAGAAATCATTGTCCGACAACACGGTTTCTTCTTATCTGAGTGATTTGCAAAAGCTGATGGATTATACGGGACAGGATCTGTCAGAATTGAAAGCTTCGGATCTGGAACATTTTTTTGCCCAGCTTCGTGATCTGGGCATTCAGGCCAGATCTCAAGCCAGAATGCTTTCAGGGATCAAATCGTTTTACAGGTTTCTGCTGCTTGAACATACCATCGAGATTGATCCGACCGAACGCATCGATGCCCCGAGATTGGGAAGACATTTGCCCGAAGTGCTGAGCCTTCAGGAAATCGATGCCATCATCGAAGGCATCGACCTGTCAAAAAAAGAAGGCCAACGTAACAAAGCCATGCTTGAAACGTTATATAGTTGTGGCCTTCGGGTTTCAGAACTGGTGAGTCTCAAACTGTCCCATTGCTATTTTAATGAAGAATATGTGATGGTGGAAGGTAAAGGAAACAAACAGCGCCTGATTCCGATTTCTCAACGGGCCATTCATGAAATCAATCTGTGGCTTGAAGATCGCAGGGAACTTGATATCAAAAAAGGTAACGAGGATTATGTTTTTCTGAACCGGAACGGAGCGGCGCTGACCCGGTCCATGATCTTCAGGATTGTACAGTTTCAGGCAGGTATGGCTGGTATCAACCGGACCATCAGCCCGCATACGTTCAGACATTCGTTTGCCACGCATATGCTTGAAGGTGGAGCCAATCTGAGGGCTATTCAGCAAATGTTGGGCCATGAAAGCATCCAGACAACAGAAATTTATACCCATATGGATAAGACATTTCTCCGGGAGCAAATTCTTTCATTTCATCCTAGAAATCAACGGCGGGAATCAACTACGTAAGTATTAACTATAAATAGACTACCATGAATCGACCCAGTAGTGTCAGACAGCGGTTGTATCAACATCGATTCAACCATAGGTTTACAAACGTGATGACCTGTTTCCGGTCTTTGGCCGGGTTCGAACGGCAATGGCTTGTCATGATACTATTGCTGGCCTGTCTGCCTTTATCGGCTCAGCAGCTGGCAGGAAAATGGAAGGGCAAGTTAGCTGTCAATCAGGCGCTATCCCTGAGGGTCGGTTTGACTGTCAGCCAAGTCGATTCAGGTTATGCCGCTACTATGGACAGCCCTGATCAGGGAGCCTATGGTATTCCGGTTGATGCCGTCCACTTTGATGGCAGTGTACTGAAAGTTACCATAAACAAGTTGTCTGTCATTTATGAAGGCACTTTCACTAAAGACGGTGAGTTGACCGGCCTTTTTAAACAAGGAAGCACTCAAATACCGTTGGTGCTGACACGTGATACCGCCGGTGAAGTAAATGTATCCAGGCCTCAAGAGCCCAAAGAACCTTTGCCATACAAAGTGGAAGACGTTACTTTTCCTAACCGCGAAGCCGGTATCACATTGGCCGGTACGTTGACACTTCCAAGTGAAAAAGGACCCTATCCGGTCGTGGTTTTGATTTCCGGTAGCGGCCCGCAAAACAGGAATGAAGAACTGTTTGGACACAAACCGTTTTTAGTCATATCCGATTTTCTGGCACGCAACGGCATTGCTGCTCTGAGAGTGGACGACAGAGGAACTGGCAGTTCGACCGGGGATTTTTCAACGGCAACGACACAAGATTTCGCCGGTGATGTCAATGCTGCTGTCAATTATTTGAAGGGCCGGAAAGAGATAAACCGGAAGCATATCGGACTGGCCGGACACAGTGAAGGCGGCTTGATTGCTCCGATGGTTGCTTCAACACGGAAAGGCATAGACTTCATCGTATTACTGGCCGGGCCAGGTCTTCCAGGGCATAACATACTGCTGATTCAGCAACAGCTTATAGGGAAGGCTATGAATATGACAGATGAGCAGCTGGAAAAGACATTGGCTACAAATACGACACTTTTTGACATCCTTCTTTCCGGGAAGGAGGAGACTTCCATAAAAGCCCAGGCAAAAGCGTTTCTGATGGAAGAATTGGCCAAAACACCTATCAGTCAGAAGCCGGCAGGGAAGCCGGATGAAGTCACGGCTGAAGAAGTACTTAAGGCATATACTACGCCATGGATGCTCAATTTTCTGAAGTATGATCCGGCTCCTGTCTTAAAAAAAGTACATTGTCCTGTGCTGGTGCTGAACGGATCCAAAGACCTTCAGGTGTCGGCAGTAGAAAACCTGACTGCTATCAAACGGGCCTTGCAGGATGGTGGAAATGACCGGGTAACCATCAGGGAATATCCGAATCTGAATCATTTGTTTCAAACGTGTAAAACCGGATTACCCGCTGAATACGGGATCATTCAGGAAACAATTTCTCCTCAGGTACTGAACGACATTTCAAACTGGATCCGGATGACTGTAAAATGAGCGGAACTGATCTTGCCAGATACGGTATCGGGCAGCAGAGAAACACCTAGGTGAAACGCTGTTGCCCGATAATGTAAGTTGGAATCATTATTCAAGTACTGTCGTGGCTGTCGTGGCAGTGCCACTTGATCCTCCCGTACTGTCGGCATTCACCTGTGTGGAATCCCTGACCACCTTCGGGTATGGTGTCTGGCATTTATACGGTCTTAATATTTCGGTTTTCGGTCCGGGAAACTTCGCCCGGTATTTCGATAAGCTTTTATCCTTTAAAACTCTTTCCATAAAGTAACCGAATACAGGTAAGGCTGTACGGCTACCTTCGCCCAAACTACCGGTCCGGAAGTGAATGCACCGGTATTCACCGCCAACCCAGGAACCGCCGACCAGGTTCGGCGTCACACCTACGAACCAGGCATCTGAGTGGTTGGAAGACGTTCCAGTCTTTCCCCCGAAATCGGTATTGTATCTGAACAAGTCGTACGACCATAGATTTTGAGTCGTTGCCCCGGGTTCCGTCATGCCTCCAAGCAACATCTGAGTCATCAGGTAGGCTGTTTCATAAGGAATAGCCTTTTTCATCCGGGGTTCATGTTCATAAATGACCTTTCCGTTGCTGTCCACAATCTTGGTTACCAGGACTGGTTCTTGTCTGTAACCCTCATTGATGACGGTACAGTAACTATTGACCAGTTCCAGCAAGGAAACATCAGATGATCCGAGACTGATCGAAGGCGTTTCGGACAGATAGGATCTGATACCCATGGCATGAGCAGTCCGGATGATGTTGCCGATGCCGATCTCTCTGGCTACCTGGACGGCGATACTGTTCACGGAGCGGGCAAACGCATATTT
>JAUZOU010000243.1 GCA_030706285.1 Bacteroidota bacterium | reverse complement strand
GACGGATGTACAGGAAATATCCGAAATCCGGAAAGTGTATTGAGGCACCGTGAGCAGTTCTATCTTTACATAACGAAAGGCTAACCGGCGTGCGATGGTAATGGTATCCGGAATGTTCATGACTGTCAGTATCTCGTCCTGAAGCCATGCGCGACTTAATCCTCCTTGGTAATTGTCGAACGAGGTGGCCAATTCGGACGGCACTTCTCCAGCTGTCAGTTTTAACCGTATAGGGGCATCGGGCGTTTTTTGAAGGGGTGATAACACAATGGAAACATAGCCTGTCAAATGTTTTCCAAAGTCGACAATAACACCGTTTTTTGATTCGAAAGACACCTGATAGAGAGAGTCGATTGAACCGGAACGGACGGCTTTCCAGCCTTGAAACGCTTGTTCATCTTTGACCAGCGTCGTCAATTGAACCGGTTTTTCCAGTTTGTTAACCAGTTTGGGCTTGCAACGTTCGGCTATTTGCAGCCACGCGGCTCTCTGTTGTCGATAGATATCCTGACCGGAAAGACTCAGGGCACAGCTTAGAAAAAGGCAGGTAACTGTTGAGATGAATTTCATTTAATCTTTATGGGTTGAATTTCACGTCCCTTGGGGCGGAATTAATACCCAAGGCCTGCCCTGGGATTTATGTTTTTATTATTATGTTAACGTTGATATTCCGTGAAATAGATATAAACGCCTGCTGTCCAGCCTAAAAATGCCGGCATCTCATATTCATTGGTCGTATGGACGGATCCATCCAGTACGTTGTACTTTTCCCATAAATTTCCGGTCTTCTTGAAATTTTCATTGACCAGATGGATGTATTGATTTTTTATCCGGTTTGACTCTTTGATATATTTATACTGCTCGAGTCCTACTGCTGCTATATAATGCAATGGCGCCCAACCGTTGACGCATCCCCACTGGTATGTGCGGCCGTATGCCTTTTCTTCGCAGGACCGAAGTCCGAAAGGTGTATCCAGCAAGTTGAACGAGTCAACGATTAGCTTGGCTTTTTGATGGTTGACAACGTTGACATACAGTAAGGAAAAGATGGCTGCCGAGACAACGTTGGAATGAGTCTTGTGCACATAATCGTAATCATAGAAGCCTTTTTGTTCTTTATCATAGAAGTAGCTGTTAATAAGCTTTTTCCGTTTGTCGGCGAGGGCTCTCCAGTAGTTGGCTTTATCTTTTTTCCCTAACTGCTTATAGAAAAACTCAAAGTTCTTTTCATACAGATATAGGTTGCAGTTCAAATCTATTGGACAGAAATCCTCACAACGGTTTTCGAAACGGGGTGTAAAATCCCAGCCGGATTCAGCTTCAGCCGTGTAGTGGCTACCTAACGTAAGTAGCTGTTGATCGGTCAATCCCTTCAAAAGGTCAGGCTCATTGAATCGCTCCTTGACCAGATTTGCCATCCACCTTTTTTCAACCTCAGAAGCTGAACTGGAATACCGGTTTAGTCCGCAAGGTGTCAGTCGCTCTTTCATCCAGAAAGCGTATTCTTTCTCTAATGTATTTACGGCAGATTTCAGCCACACTTTATCTTTGTTGGCCAGATAGACATCAAAAACCATCATGCTTAAATAGGGTGGCTGTGACCGATTCAGGTAGCAGACATTGCTTCCGTTCAACATTTTGCCAAAACGATTGACCATATATAAGATATCGTCAACGTTATTTTGGGCTTGTTCTTTTTGGTGATCCAATAACAAACCGACATTGGTAAAATAAGTATCCCAGTAATAGATTTCTTTAAAGACGTTTGTCCCGGAAACAGTCGGTACATTGTAGGGCTTGGGCAATCCGATTAAATTGCCCGAATCCCTTAGATTGACTTCGATTGTACCGTTCCAGTTTGCAGCGATAAAGGCTCTGACTTCTTTGGTCAGGTTATTGTCCGTTTCAGCAAAGGAAAGCAACGCAACCAATGGAAAGAGGAGGCTAAATGCCGTTCTTTTAAATGAAATCATGATTGGCGGCTGTTAGTTATAATCGATGATTTTTAGTGTTCCGGTGTTATCGACATAGGGCACAAGGCCTACTGCAAAGGAAGGATCTCCGCCAAACACATTGCCCATTGAATAGCTTGTTTTCGTAGAGTTGTTACGGATGCCGGTTGCATCCAGATTGAAGATGTTCGACTGAATCATGATGTTGCCACAATTGGCCGAAATGTCAACGGCAACCCGTTTAGGACTGGCTGGTTCAGTAAACTGGTTATTGGCTATTATGATGTCTGAGGCATAGTCGCAATTGATGTCTCTGGATTCGTAACTGCTTACTGGATTGGTATCTTTTTTCCACCTGCTACCGGCTTCGTTGTGGCAATAAAATAGATTGCTGGAGATAAATGCCTGACGGATACCTTTTAGGAACAATCCATTTTTTAAATAATTGATGTGGCAATTGGTGACATGAAAAGCTGGTTCGGACCAATTGGGGAGATCTGCCAAGTCAATATAGATACCGTTCTCCTGTCCCACAAAATAGGAATCTTCCACAATGCCGTCTTCCGGTGAAATGTTAACTCCTTTATACATAAGTCCGTAACTGGCGTTGCCCCAGAAGTAGCTGCTGGTGACAATCGGGCTGTAACAATCTTGAAACAAAATGCCGATGCCCATTTTGTATTTTTCTGATCCGGTGCCGTATCGGGCTGTTATATCGACATTGTCAAGCATAGGGTACCATGCATTATAGCATAAGATTCCGTTTAAGAAATAGCCGTTGTCGAATTTATCGCCACGGATCAGCACGTTTCTTACCTGAAACATTCTCGAATGATGGTCACCTGAGTTTTGCCCTGCCGTATTAAACTCGATGGCAGTACCTGAATTGTCTTTTGCCGCCACAAAGCTTAGATCTTCAACCGTCACTGTAATCAGGTTGGTGCCGGCATCAAAATAGAAACCACCTTGAGTGTTGTCACAAATCAGTTCGGTTACATCTTCGCCGGCTCCATGAAACCGAAGCCCGTGACTTGTCGAATAACCGGAGAAATTTGATTGGTCAAACAAAATTCGTTTAGCTATTCTGTATTTACCGGCTGGTAAATAGATATCAATTTGTGAATTGGTTCCCATGGCTTTGATTAATTTTTCGAACGCCGCGGAACAATCGGTTACTCCGGTATTATCAGCTCCGTAATCCAGCACATTGAGTGTGGTCTGATTGGTCAGAGAGTCTTTATCTGTTGTCACATCCGGTATTGGCTCTGATGCTTCATCGCAGGAATACATGGAAAAAGAAAACGAAACGAATAATGTTATAATCAAACAAGCATGCTTAACACTCATATTATTTTACCTTAAATAGATGATTTTCTAATAGGTGACTCGATTTTTTGTAAAAAAGTTTCAAAAGAAAGTGAAACACCTGGCATAGAGTGGTAGTCATGTTAAAGCATTTGCCCATATGGAATAACCGGCAAATGGTCACCTGGATAGTCACTCTCTTCTGAAACTTGTTTAACCGTTAATTTTTGACAATGGTTATCCCGTTTGTCGACAAATTCAATGTAATGGTATAGTTACCGGCTGCCGTTATTTCCCATTTTACATCCTGTGCATCTGATGGAGCCGTATAATACGCAAATTGGGTGTCTGTCACTTTGGTCAGGCAAGGTCTGTAGCAATGTTTTTGAAGTGCAAATTTAAAGACTCCGGCATCAAGATTATCTGTAATAGAGAAGACTTTTGAGTTTGCCGTGCTTCTGGTCAATGCTTTTCCGCCAACATTGGCATCCCATCCATATTTATTGCCAACAATGAAAACGCTGTCCACGAGGTTTGGAAAGTAAACAACCGGAGTCATGGTCACTTTTTTCTGGAGTAAGTCTACCGTAACGGTGTAGTCTCCTTCGCTGGCGAGATTCCAGTTCTCATTTTGATAATTGGCTGCAACAGCAGCATCTTCCGTTGGAAAGAAGACAATATCTCCGGAAGTCTTGTCCGGGGCGAATTTGGCCAACATGTTATCCGTTTGAAGCAAAAATTTGTAGGCTCCAGCAAAGAAAAAATGAGTATACGTATAAACAAACGGTTTTGCGTCGGTACAGGTTAAACAGCCACCTCTTACACCATCCCAGGCATCAACGGGAGGGCCAATCATGAATAAACTGTTGCCCAAGGCAGAATGAGACATCGTGATTTTCTTGGTTGTCAGGTTTACCACGATGTCATAATACCCTTTTTCAGGAATGGTAAACGGTGTTGTTCCGTTCAATTCAACCGTACTATCCTGGCCGAGTTTATAAACATTTTTATCACTCCCCTTAGTGGTTTGGAAATACAACGTTCCAGCTGATAAAACGCCGCTGTAGGTAAAGATAGTACTGTCTTTTTCCAGTGTCACATTGGTTATACCTGTTGCGGCTGAACCGGCGATGTATAATTTGGATGTTGGTACAACGGCCGGTGCATCGTCACCGTTATCGCATGAATAAAAGGTGAAAACGCTCACCAAAGAAATCAATAAGCACGCAATTGACCCGTGTTTAAAGAAGTTTGTTTTGTTTTTCATAAATCATTTACTAATTAATTGTGAATAATTAAAAGATAAAAGGTGTTTGTTGTTTACTTTGAGTAACCTGGATTTTGTTTGAGTTTCGGATTTGAAGACAACGCTGTTCTGCTGAGCGGCAAGATGTCATGATTTGGATCAGTATCGGTTTTATCCCACCAAGGTTGTGAGAATTTGTTGAACCGGCATAGATCGGTGCGGCGGCGCATTTCTCCAAGGAATTCACGTCCCCATTCATCCAGCATTTCGTCCATATCCAACTTTACTTTGCCTGAAGGAGATTCTGTCCCTTCATATAAGGTTGTCGGGTAATCGGCTGCCGGATAGTTGCGTTGTCTGACTTTATTCAACAAATTACCGGCTTCCAGCGTTTTCCCTTCCCTGAGTTTGCATTCTGCCAGCGAATAATAGATTTCCGCCAATCTGATTTCGGCATAATCGGCTTCATAAATTTTATCACCATCTGAGTCCGGGTAAAATGGATATTTGACCATCCTCCAGCCTGAATTGTCGTCTGCATGTTCGACGGAAGATACTTTGTCATCAATCGT
>JAUZOU010000242.1 GCA_030706285.1 Bacteroidota bacterium | reverse complement strand
CATGGCCGAAGTAATTTTCAGCGTATTTTGTACGGAACTGATCCGATTCTTTGTTTCCTTGAGTGATGCCATGTGTTTTTAATTGGAGAAATTGGCAGATGTACGGGCAGCGATGTCCTCAAGTTGTTTCATGGAATCTTCGTTGATGAGGCCATTATTGAGCTGATCAATAATTTCAGGATGATTCAATGAGAGCAATTCTAAAAATTGTTTTTCGAATTCGGGCACCCGCTTGACCGGTACATCATGCAGCAAACCATGTGTACCACAATACAGAATGGCTATTTCCTGTCCGACCGGAATTGGTTGATATTGCGGTTGGATCAGCAATTGGGTATTCTTGCGACCTTTATCCAGAATACGAGCTGTCACAGGATCCATATCGCTGCTGAACCGGGAGAACGCCTCCAGTTCACGGAATTGTGCCTGATCGATCTTCAGCGTTCCGGCAACTTTCTTCATGGCCTTGTTCTGTGCATCCCCTCCCACACGGGATACGGAGATACCAACATTGATGGCCGGACGGACACCACTGTTAAACAAACCGCTTTCCAGGAATATCTGGCCGTCAGTAATGGATATCACGTTGGTAGGAATATAGGCGGAAACGTCACCGGCCTGTGTTTCGATAATCGGCAGGGCGGTCAAAGAGCCACCACCTTTGATGCAGCTTTTCATGCTGTCAGGCAAGTCGTTCATGTTCTTGACAACTTCGTCGCGGTTGATGATACGGGCGGCACGTTCCAGCAAGCGGGAATGTAGGTAGAAGATATCACCCGGGTACGCTTCACGACCGGAAGGACGTTGAAGGATCAGTGAAATCTCACGATAGGCAACTGCCTGTTTCGATAAGTCGTCGTAAACAACCAGCGCGTGCCGGCCTGTATCGCGGAAGTATTCACCCAGCGCACAACCGGCAAAAGGTGCGTAATATTGCAAGGCGGCAGGATCGGCTGCAGAGGCATTAATGATGGTCGTGTAGTCCATCGCTCCATTCTCGGTCAGCGTCTTGACAATGGTTGCAACAGTGGAAGCTTTCTGACCGATGGCAACATAAATGCAATAAACCGGTTGGCCGGCATCAAAGTTTCTCCGTTGGTTGATGATGGTATCGATGGCGATAGCCGTTTTACCGGTCTGGCGGTCTCCAATGATCAACTCACGTTGGCCACGGCCGATAGGAATCATGGCATCGATGGCTTTGATACCAGTCTGCAATGGTTCTTTCACCTTCTGACGAAAGATCACTCCGGGAGCTTTACGTTCGAACGGCATTTCAGTGTTGGCATCGTGGATCGGGCCTTTCCCGTCAAGCGGATTGCCAAGGGTATCGATCACACGTCCGATCAGACCTTCTCCAGCCATAATCGATGCGATTTTTCCGGTACACTTGACGGTGTCATTTTCTTTCACCATTTCCGATGAACTGAACAACACAGCACCGACATTATCTTCCTCAAGGTTCATGGCGATGGCCACAGCGCCGTTGTCAAATTCCAGCAATTCCCCGGATTTTGCGTTCCGCAACCCATAGATGCGGACAACGCCATCACGAACTTGCAATACGACACCTGTCTCATCCAACTGAACAGAAGCGCTCATTTCCTGCAACTCATTGCGCAAGAGGTCGCTAACCTCACTCACTTTGATCTCTTTCACTAGAACTTAGTCTATTAATTATTCGTCTTACTCAATTTAAGAAGACCTTTCGGTCAGTCAGTCATCAGATGGTCATTTGCCGCCGGATGTTTTTCAGGCTGGTCCTTACACTGGCATCCAGTCTCTTTTCATCCGTCATCAGCACAAAACCACCAATGATATCAGGTTGCACAAGCATAGACAATTCGACTTTTTTGTGGGTCGATGTCTCCAACTGTGACACTATTTTATCTTTTTTTGTTTCTTCCAATGGCACGGCCGTGATGAGACGCACTTTCAGAATGCCTTTTTCTTTGTCAAACAGGCGCATGTAACTTTCACAAATGGATGGCAACAGTTCCTCTCTCCGATGAGCGATCAACAACCTGAAAAACCGTGTCAGTGAAGCGGTGGGAATTCTTCCGGTTGCTGCGATCATTAGGCGGATTTTATCTTCCGCAGAAACAATCGGACTCAATAAGGTCTCACCTAAGACAGGCACTTCATTCAGCTGCTTATGCACCATAATAAGCTCTTCATGCACCATTTCATCCTCTCCGGCTGATACCGAAAAGTCATACAAGGCTTTGGCGAAGCGTGCAGAAATCAAACCGACATTCATTGCTTACAATTGTTTATCGTCTATTTCATCCAGAAAACGATCGATCAACGTTTTCTGCTCTTCATTGCTTTCAAGTTTCTTGCGCAGAATCTGTTCAGACATCTGCACAGAAAGGAACGCAATTTCGTTGTGAAAACTACGGATAGCCTTCTGTTTTTCTGCTTCTGCATCCTTCTTTGCCAGCTCTGTCAAACGGCGTCCCTCTGCCAGCGATAATTCTCTGGCATCAGAAAGCATACGTTCTTTTTGTTCGGCTGCTTCACGCAAAATGGAGTCACGCTTCAACTGAGCTTCCCGGATCATCCCATCGTAAGCCTGCTGAGCCTGTGCCAGCTGAGCCTCCGCTTTTTGTGCATCCTCAATGCCTTTTGCAATAAACGCTTTCCGTTTATCAATGCTCTTGATGATGATTGGGAATCCGTATTTCGCCAGTATAAAGAAAACGATTCCAAATGTCAGAAGCATCCAGAACAATAAACCGGGTTCCGGACTTAAAATCGACATACTTCAGTTTTTTTACATTGCAAGGAAACAAACCACAATGGCAAACAATGAAACAGCTTCCACAAGAGCTGCGATAATCAGCATGGAAGTACGGATATCATTGGCTGAAGATGGCTGACGTGCCATGGATTCCATGGCGGAACCACCAATCTTACCAATACCAATACCAGCTCCGATAACGGCCAAACCTGCTCCGATCGTTGCTCCAAGTTTTCCAAGACCAGCTCCAAGTACAGAGGCCTGTAATAATACTGTTGCTAACATACTGCTAAATTTAATTCAAATTAGTATTAATCATGTTTTACTCTGGAAAGGCCTATATAAACAGACGACAACAACGTGAAAATATAAGCCTGCAAGAATGAAACCAATAGTTCAACAAAAAACATAAACACACTCAGAAGAACCGATAAAACGGTCATGCCTGCGTTCAAGGCAGCCCCCATGGAAACCGTAAAGAAAATGAGGCAAACCAAACTAATCATAATGGTGTGGCCGGCCATGATGTTGGCAAACAACCGGACCATCAGCGAGAAGGGTTTGGAAATCACGCCGAACAGTTCGATGATCGGCATTAATGGAACAGGGGCCTTCAGGAACATCGGCACTTCCGGCCAGAAAATATCTTTCCAGTAAGTACCTGTTCCAAATACATTAACAATAACCATCGTAAACATAGCCAAAATAAAAGTCACAGCTATATTTCCGGTCACATTCGCTCCGAACGGGAAAAACGGAATCAATCCGATCAGGTTATTCATCAGGATAAAGAAAAATGCCGTCAACAAGTAGGGCTGAAACCTCGGATAATCCGAGCCGACACTGGCTTTAATATCTGAGCGTAAAAATTCGATCACCGATTCAACCATCGCGACAAAACCACCAGGCGCTTTCAGCGGATGTCTTTTATACCATCCGGCTAAAGATAGGAAGATAGACAACAATATCGCAGAGGCAAAAAACAAGGCAAAAACATTCTTCGTGATGGACAGATCAAGCGGACGTATTTCCTGACCCTGTGCTGATTTCTCTACCACCTTTCCTGCATACTTACCATCCTTTGCAAGATAGAAACCTTTGTACGAATGGCCTTCTTCCAGGTAACTGGCGGGAAATGCATACCATCCGTCACCCTTGTCGTATAAAATGACCAGAAACGAGACCTTGAGCTCTGTCCGGCCGATTTTGGTTATGTGCCAGGTATAGTCGTCGCCGATGTGAGAGAATATCAGTTTCTTCGCATCGAGAGGCGCTTCTTTTGTCTCTGCCTTCAAACCGGAAAAACCGGTCAAAATCAGCAATAGTCCAATGAACAGGCTTAACTTACGCATCAATGTCTTCTTTTTCAATTTCCTTAGCGGAATAGGCTTCCGGTTCGGGGATCTTATTACCTTCTTTGGCACGTCTGCGTTTTTTTAACCGCTTTTCATACAAGAAAAACGTATACGTTTCAAGTACCAGATATATCATATAAAAAGCCAGGGTCGTCAATCCAAACTCTTTAAAATCCGTATGAATAAGCCAGGCATATCCGCCAATAAAAATGGCTGTCACCAACAACTTCACACCCCGTGCAACCATATAAGCCAAAGCAATGGCATCGGGTTTTTCTGCCCTGGTAAATTCAAGACATAATGCCATCCCAAGCCCAACCAGCCAGAAATACACCGGGATGACAGGGAACATGTTGAAATAGCTTTCAGGCCACACAAAACGCATCAAAGACCAGGCAATCAATGCCACGACTAGATTGACGGCTGTAACCATCGCCAATAGTCTGAATATCAATCGAATTCTGCGTTTCCTATAGCTCATGACTGTTGTGTTTTAGACCATTAGGCACACACTGATCTTATCATCCTGAACCTGGACAAAACCACCGTCTATGTCCAACGATTTTTCCTCCGTGTCAGTATAATACAGATGACCTTTCCTGAGAATGGACAAAAACGGGGTATGACCGGGCAACAGGCCAAACGAGCCCTGAAGTCCTGGCAGTACGACTGAACTCACCTCGCAGCTCAACACCGTCCCTTTTACCGACAATACCTCGAGTTGCATGGGTTATTTCGTTTGTTCCGACAATTTCTTACCTTTTTCAATAGCATCCTCAATGGTTCCGACATTCAGGAAAGCTGACTCAGGCAAGTCATCCACTTCGCCATCAAGAATCATCTTGAACCCTCTGATCGTATCCGAAATGCTGACCATCACACCTGGCTGCCCCGTAAAGGCTTCGGCCATGGTAAATGGCTGTGACAGGAACCGTTGGATACGACGGGCACGATTCACCGTCTTTTTATCTTCATCAGACAACTCTTCCATACCAAGGATGGAAATAATGTCCTG
>JAUZOU010000241.1 GCA_030706285.1 Bacteroidota bacterium | reverse complement strand
CAACCAGTCACTTGGACGGATAACTGGCCGATCGTAGGTGTTAGCGGAAAGGGTGTGACCACCTATGCCAAACCCAATGTCGGTAAAACCTATCCTCGAACGGCCCTGCCCACCAACGATAACTTCTGTGACTATAAAATCGGCAAACAATGGAGCTGGAATCATAATCCGGACAATTCAAAATGGTCGTTGATCAAACGTCCGGGCTACCTGAGATTGTATACGGCCAACGTGACCGATAGCCTGATTCACGGCAGAAACATGCTGACACAACGCATATTGGGTTATCCCTCCAATTCGTACAATTCTTATGGAACCACCAAAATGCACCTGGCCAACATGAGCAACGGTGATGTGGCAGGGTTATGTGTGTTTCAGGATCCCTACGCTTATATCGGAGTAAGAATGGTTAACGGGCAGAAATCCCTGATCATGGTGAATGACGGAGCGGAACTGAATGGACCTGTCCTCACGGACACCGTCATTTATTTGAGAGCCTTGGCGAACTATTCGACCAGCAAAGCCACATTCTATTACAGCCTGGATAATGTGACGTATACTCCATTTGGTACCACGTTGGATATGAAGTACCAACTGACCATATTTGTGGGCAACCGCTTTGGCCTCTTTAACTTTGCCACCCAGGCATTAGATGGATATATAGATGTTGACTGGTTCTCGACTGAAAAAGATTTCACGGAAAGCCAATTCTTTGATGACTCCTTCAAAGGGTATAGTGAAGAAGCACTCACCTTGACAGAACTTAGAACCGAATCGACAAACCTGAACTTGCTGACCGGTAGCGCCCGGAGCTTTACCCTGACAGCCGTCTATAAAGATGGCCATACGGAAGATGCAACCTATAGTGCCACCATTGAGAATTCCAATCCGGATGTCATTACCGTCAAGAACGGACAACTATTGGCCAAAGCGAATGGAACAGCTACGTTGACCATATCCTATCAAGGTGTATTGGGGGAGCCAAAGACCATTCAAATCAACGTGAACTCCACCTATTTCCCCTTTGTTAACGGGTTACTGAATCCATCGATATTTGGGACAGGCACTTTTAATGAAACCACGAAAGCATTACAAACTTCCCAGTGTGGCTTCGGAGGTTGGATTTATTCCAGTGGAATAGACCTGAGTGCCTGGAAATATTTGGTCCTCAAATTAAGTGCAACACAATATGCAGGTGCCGTACTGAAACTATATGACGAGAATAACTACTGGACAACAGCAGCAGAATATACGGTTGGATCAAGCAAATCCGTGATCATTAATTTACAGACAATGGTCCGCAAGGGGACTACGACCAAGGTCGACCCTTCACACGTGTTTATCATCGGCCTCTGGTCCTTTGGCAATAGCGACATTAAATTCTCCAGCATGTATGTAACCAATAACGCTGACTATTCTCCACCCACAGCTCTTGAAAAAGTAGAGTTGACCTGCGACGAAAATGAACAGGTAGATATTTACACCATCATGGGCATTCGAATAAAATCTAAAATTGCCCGTAAAGATGCAACCAAGGGTTTGCCTGCCGGTTTTTATATTGTTGGAGGACAGAAGGTGATGGTTCCAAGAATCAGGTAAGGCTTAATTTTAATGTTTTTTGATATATAATTAATAACAACTATCTTTGTATTGCAAAACAAGAGGGCATCTCACTGATCCGGGATGCCCTTTTTTCTTAAGCCGGCAGCACCTTCACGTGATGCAACGCAACCTCCATCACAAAGGATGTCCACACCTGTTAAATAACTTGCTTTAGGGCTAACACAAAATTCGAAGAGTTGGGCTATTTCTTCTACCTTTCCGGGGCGTGGTATCGCACTGTTTTTTGTGTATTCATCGATACGGTCTTTCTCCAATTCTCCCATGGGTGTTTCAAACGATCCCGGCGAAATGCTTATTATTCTGATTCCTTTCATTCCAAATTTCAGGGCATCTGTTTTTGCATACCAGATCACAAAGTTTTTGGATATACCATAAGCAACTCCAGCTCTTAATTTTTTTGGAAAAAGATTAATCCACGACATCATCTTTTTTATGAAAAGATCTTTGTCGATTCTGCTGTATTTGTATTTCTTACGGGGTATAACAATGGAAGGAATGAGATATGCTGACATTGAAGAAACATCAATCATGCATGAATCTTCATGCATCGCTTTATAAAACGCTTCATTCATATTGATGGTACCCAACGCATTTGCTTCCATGATCGTTTTCGCATCACCCATGTTGGGCGATAATCCGGCAGCATGTATTACTGACGTTATTATCCCAACCTCGCTGGCTCGGGCTACCAGTTCGTCAACAGCTCCTCGGTTTGAAATATCGCAGGCAAAAGCCTCTGCCTCAATTTCTTCATTTCTTAATTCCTTCAGTGCCCGTTCCAATTTATTGAGCGTTCTTCCAACAATGATAATGTATGTTCCTTTCTTGCCAATCGTTTTTGCAGCAGCAAACCCCATACCACTGCCACCACCAGTGATTACACAGACTTCTTTCATTGATCCTATTTTTTTGTTCAAGGTCATAGGCAACTCGCATGTCGAATGATCATCTGCTTTGACAGTTGATGCAAACATGCTCGTTTCATAGTTATTTATTCAGGTATATGCGATTTCATTTGTTTGTTAATCAGACTCTTTGCCAGTCCTGGATTCAGCTTGTAAATAACGCTCAAGGCTTTAATATCAGTTCCGATCAGGACACATTTTTTGTTTTTTTCTATTGCATCGACAATTATTTTTGCTGCTTTTGAGGGTAAGACTGGTTTAATGAGTGCTTTCTGAAATTCATCATCCTTCATGTGTGTTTTTTCGGCTCCTGAATTGAATTTGATGTCGGTGGCTATTCCTCCTGGGCAGATCAATGTGACACCCACATTTGTATTCATTAGCTCAGCTTGCAGTCCTTCGGTCAGAAGTTTCACGGCCGCTTTTGCTGCGCCATAAATACTTTCTCCCGGGACTGGGAAAAGACCTCCCATGCTTGAAACGTTTACCAGGTGTGCTTCGTCACGTTTTTGGAAATATGGGAGAAATGCTTTTGTCATGCACAGGGTACCATAAAAATCGATAGCCATTACCCGCTCTATGACATCGTATTCAAGGTCGTTGACTTTGACAAATGGTTGAATAATCCCGGCATTGTTGACGAGGCCATCCACCTGCCCGTGTTTTTCAATGATTTGGCCGGGCAGCAGTTCGACTGCTTTCCTGTCAGTGATGTTCAACACATGTGTCGACAAGTTTTCCTTCCACACATTCGCCAATTTCTTTGTTTCCAGCAGCGCTGATTCATTGATGTCAACTGCAGCTACGTTTGCCCCTCTTCCGAGTAGTTCCAATACGATCGCCCTGCCCATACCGGCTCCTCCGCCTGTTACAACAATTGTTTTACTTTTTGTCTTCATCTTTTAATTAACCTTTCAATTTTAGGTGAGTAGTTGCCGTCGATTTTTTAACTATCGATGTTTTTTGAATTTTTTTCATTCCGGTTTAATCACTTGACAAAAGTATGGCTAAATCTTAGCAGAAAAAGGTCATTACGGATACTAATTTGGCCTTTTTAGCTTAATTATTAGTATTGTTTCGACCAAATGTCTATTTTTGTTAAAATATATAGCAACAAACGGGCATGCAGCAGCGTCCATGCAACTGATCATTTTTTGCTTGCATGTCACCTGTGATTTTGACATTAATCATAATTAGGATCCTATGAAAACTATCATTGAACCTTTTAACTGGCGTTCCGAATTGAATTCGCTAGAAGCTGATGCGTTGGGCGAAGACTTTCTATTATTTGAAAATCCAATTGTTACAGAAGCGTTTAATCATCCGTTTAAGGTGGACGTAGTGACCGGCATCATCTGTACCAGAGGAACAATGAAAGGATTCGTAAATTTAAAAAAATACGAGACTCAGGCACCGTGCCTTTTTATTGTTCTTCCTGATCAGATCTTGCAATACGAAGAATTCAGCGATGATTTTGAAGGACTTTTTGTCGTTATGTCAAAGACATTTACGAACAACCTGATAGAACTGAACATTCAGGATAAACTGCCATTGTTTCGTTCCGTGCAGGACAATCCATGGATTCCGTTAAATGAGCAGGAACTTGAAATGATGCTGCAATTTTATAAAACATTGCAGATGACGGTTAGGTTAAAAGAGAATCCCAATCGGATGGAGATTTTAAAGCTGTTGACACAGGCCTTCTTTTTAGGAATAAGCTATCAATTTCATAAATTACCAGAGGAAGCTAAGCAATCGAAACAGGAAATCCTTGTCGAGAATTTTATAAATTGTGTCCATAAAAACTATAAAAAAGAACGTACAGTTGAGTTTTATGCCAATAAACTGGCGCTTACTCCAAAATATCTATCCAAACTAATTAAGGACAACACAGGAAAATCTGCTCCTGAATGGATAGACAATTATGTGGTGCTGGAAGCCAAGGCGTTATTGAAATCAACGAATATGACCATTCAGCAGATCAGTGATGAGCTTAATTTCCCCACACAATCTTTTTTTGGAAAATATTTTAAACGGCAGGTTGGTTTATCGCCCAAGGGATATAGACGGAATTGAAAGTTTGAAGACTTTTTCAAAAGACATATTCTCATGATTATGACCTTATTGAAAAAAACAAAGATTGATTTTTCATCTAATAATTGGGGGAATAAGCAGCGAATAAAAGTGAACACTGTCATGTAACCGCAAAAAAAATCTCCCGGACCATCAGACTCGGGAGATTTCATTTTTAAATGATGATGTTACTTTCCTGTCAAAAATTCGTGAACAGATTCAGCAACATTCTTTCCTGAAGCCATCGCTCTTACCACAAGGCTGGCACCAGTGGCAGCATCACCGGCAGCAAAAATCCCTTTGACAGAACTGGATTGTTTGCCGTCAGTCAAGACATTTCCCCGGTTATCATAGCTAACACCGGCTTCATCAAGCAAGCCTTCATGAGCCGGATGAACAAATCCCATAGCCAGAAGCACCAGATCGGCTTTGATTGTTTGAACGTTACCTGTTTCTTTCATACAGAAACGTCCGCTTGCTGGATCTTTTGTCCATTCGACCTCAACGACTTCCACT
>JAUZOU010000240.1 GCA_030706285.1 Bacteroidota bacterium | reverse complement strand
TTTTCGAAGCGTCGCTTCGCTCCTCGGAAGACGAAAATTCCGGGCGCCTCTCTCCCCCACGGTTTTCTTAACGTTTTTCATCATAGTCGCCGCAGCCTGCCCGTGCCCGCTTCACTGCCGGTTACTATTCATCAGCCGATTAATCAGTTGATTCTTTTCGGGGGAACTCCACAAGTTTTCAATTTGATCCGAAAAATCTCAATGTTTCGCTCGATTCAAGATTTTGAATTCCGTAATCTATTTCGTTGTTTTTTTCTATATATTTGTACTGGAAATAGTATTTAGTAAGAAATATTACCAGCTGATATAATTTATTAAAACCAATAGACTATGAAATACCTGATTATCGGTGGTGTAGCTGGGGGAGCTACGACTGCAGCACGTCTGAGACGTATGGATGAATCAAGTGAAATCATCGTATTTGAAAAGGGCGCCTATATTTCATATGCCAATTGCGGGCTACCCTATTATATAGGTGGAACCATCACTGAAAGAGAAAACCTTTTCGTTCAGACACCGGAGACATTTGCCGAACGGTTCAAGTTGGAAGTCAGGACCTTTTCCGAAGTGTTATCAATAAACAGGGACAAAAAGGAGGTGACGGTCAAGCAGCTGAAGAAAGGAGAGACCTATACCGAACACTACGACAAACTGGTACTATCCCCTGGTGCCGAACCAATCAGACCCCCGCTTCCGGGTATTAATCAGGAAGGCATATTCACGTTACGTAGTGTCACCGATACGGATCGGATCAAACAGTACATCGAAGAAAAGAAACCACGTCACGTTGTTGTTGTTGGAGCTGGATTTATTGGCTTGGAAATGGCAGAAAATCTGCATCATGCTGGCTTGATGGTGACGATTGTTGAAATGGCTGAACAGGTGATGACGCCACTTGACTATTCTATGGCGGCGTTGGTACATCAGCATCTAAAAACCAAACAGGTAGAATTTTACCTAAACACCTCAGTGGCCTCCTTTTCAAATACAGGCGATCACATTGAAGTGAAGTTGAGCTCCTCCAAAACCATTGAGGCTGATATGGTGCTGCTATCCATCGGGGTACGACCGGATAACAGGCTTGCCAAGGCGGCAGGGCTTGCGATTGGTGAGACTGGTGGTATTTCAGTTAATGAATATTTGCAAACATCAGATCCTACTATTTATGCACTGGGTGATGCCATTGAATTCGGTAATTCCATCACCGGGACTAAGATGATTACCTATCTGGCTGGACCTGCCAATAAACAAGCCAGGATTTTGGCCGATAACCTTGTCTTTGGTAATAAGAAGGTATATAAAGGATCAGTTAATACCGCCATTGCAAAGGTGTTTGATTTGACGGTAGCGTCTACCGGTGTTTCCGGCAAAATGCTAACCAAACTGAATATACCTCATAAAGACTCAATCACCCATTCATCTTCCCATGCTGGTTATTATCCTGGCGCATTACCTTTATCGATAAAAATTTCATTTTCAACTGATGATGGTCGTTTGCTTGGGGCTCAGATTGTGGGATACGATGGGGTGGACAAGCGGATTGATTTGTTTTCGACGGCTATCCAGAGAGGGGCTACTGTATATGATTTGACAGAGCTGGAACACGCCTATGCCCCTCCCTATGCATCAGCCAAGGATCCCATAAATATTGCCGGTATGGTGGCAGAAAATATTTTGAATGGATTTGTGAAAACGGTTTCCTGGAGAGAGCTTGTTCATGGTCATGACAATGATTTTTATAAATTGGATGTTCGTACAACGGATGAGTTCGATCTTGGAACGATAGATGGTGCTGTCAACATACCTTTGAACCAACTTAGGCAACACTTGGAGGAATTGCCCCGCGATAAAAAAATCGTTGTGTTTTGTGGCGTCGGATTAAGAGCCTACGTGGCCTGCAGGATTTTGACGCAGTGCGGCTTTCCGGAGGTTTATAATTTGTCCGGTGGATTGAAAACTTACGAAACTGCCAGCCAGAAGCAAAGTAATGAAGACATCTTCGCAAACGATTATATCGGTCACGATGACCAGATTTATCAAGGAAAGAAAGCCCCAGTCCCTATTGATTATGAAAAAATCAGGACTGTCAATGCGTGTGGCTTACAGTGCCCTGGTCCGATATTGAAGCTTAAACAATCGGTTGACGAATTGACAATTGGGGAATCGCTCAGGATTTCAGCGTCAGACGCCGGATTTTATAAGGACGTTCAATCCTGGGCCAAGATGACCGGTAACGAATTGGTCGATCTAAAGCAGGAGGGGGCAGAAATCACGGCGACTGTTCGCAAAGGAAGTCTTGTATCAAAAAAAACACAACCAGGTGCATCCGAGGCAACGACCCTGATTTGTTTCAGCGATGATCTTGACAAAGCACTGGCTGTTTTTGTCATTGCAAACGGAGCCGTCGCTTCCGGTAAAAAGGTGTCAATCTTTTTCACTTTCTGGGGGCTGAATGTGATCAAACGCCACGACAAGCCGCGAGTTAGCAAGGATTTTTTCGGAAAGATGTTTGGCATGATGCTGCCAAGCTCGAGTAAAAAACTGGGCCTCTCAAAAATGAATATGGCTGGCTTGGGGGGCAGGATGATGCGTATGGTGATGAAAGACAAACGCATCGATTCCTTGGAGACAATGATTCAAACGGCTCAGCAAAACGGAGTGGAGTTTATTGCCTGTCAGATGTCCATGAATGTTATGGGAGTCAAAGCCGAAGAATTCATCGATGGCGTCAATGTGGGAGGAGTGGCTACCTATCTCGAACGGACGGAAAGTGCCAATCTGAATTTGTTTGTTTAATCAAAAAAGAGGGCTTGCCCCAGGGTAATTCATTCTCTATGGACTGAAATTCCCCTCCATTAGAGCGGAATCAGGGTCTATGGCTTGCCCTGGGGTTCATATTTTTGCTGTACAAGCTCAAATTCCGCTAACGAGTGCATCAACTATTTTTTAATAGATACACTGCTGCATGCGGTGGGACGTTTCATTGATGAATCACGTTGCAAAGCGGAATATCCGTCTCTTCAAAATAGTCTGATAGTAATTGATACATCTCAGAATCGTAGTCTCTTAGCTTACTCCTCCGGTTAATGCCGTTATGAACGCCGTTGGGCGTATCGGAATACCGATTGCAGCTAAAGAACGATTGAGTTGCCTCGGCAAAATATTCAAACTTATCTGTCAGCGCATATGTTTTAGCCCATAAACCGTTTGCCTTGGCATGCTCCATCACCTGAACCAACCGTTTGTCGAAAGACGGATCAAGCCCGACGATGCCGATGGTATGAAATAAATGGGCAAATTCATGGACTAAAATATTTTCACCGGTATAGCGGTCTTCAGGCAGGCAAATCAGATTTTCTTCACCGCAACTGGCACTTAAGGCATCTTCCGGCGCTCCGCCAAACCCTCTGGCACGCCGGTTCCAGTAGGCAATGTTCTCAGGCGTGTTACAAATCTTGGCGTATTCAGGCAAGTCACACACTGCTTCTTTTGCTCCGACGATCATGACACGACAGCCTTTGGTCACCAATTCATCTTTGATGTCTCTTCGCTTGGCCAGCATATACTGAATGATTTGTTTTGCCTGTAATAACGCTTCATCTGAGACATTGGCTGAAGAAAGCACCGGAATGCCATCGGCATACAGGCATTTTTTATAGAATGAAGGAAATTCGGCGTTGGCTGGTACAGGCTCCGGGTGAGTATCGGTTTGGTTGAACGTCCTGATTAGTTTCATGGCAAAACCGCCACCAGAGGCCAAATGAATGGTTCTTTTCGTTTCTTTATTGACAGGGAACGTTTCTACGGCATAATCTTCAGCTTGTTTATCCGCATTGACGCCATCTTTGTAAAGAGTAGCCATGTATTCTTCATCTGCACCCAGGAAGGAAAAATCAATGGTGACATCCCGTGAGTCCCAATTTGTCAGGCCTCCTATGTACCATTGCAGTGATTTCTTTCTAGCTGAAACAATGTACTGTCCAAGCTCGCCGTCCAGGATTTTAGTCTCGTCAACTTCCACAGGTAAGGATGTTATGAAATCAGTAAAAGCTGGTTCTTTTTCATAGTTGGTCGGCGCGTCGCAAAGCATGGTGAAAGGAGAGTCATACACAATGTAAGTTCCCAGCTGATGGCATCTGGTACCCATGCTCATCGGGTTGTAATAGATGGGTTGGAAATCGTTTTTTGTAGCATTGCGCATGGCTCCCGGTGTAAAATCGACGTATCCGGCCATCATACGAATGTAGGGGAACGTGACATCGTACAGAGGCATGTCCTTCTCTTTCGTACTCCATTTGGCTTCTTCCATGCCAAAAACACTTTCGAAGTTGATGACGTTTGGATAGGTACGGTTCAAACCGGTCGGTTTATAAATACCGTGAAAATCGAGTGTTAAATGGTATTTGGCGGCACAGGCGGCAATCCGGTAAACCATATCGACAGCCGTTTGGTCATCCCTGTCCAGGAAATCGACTTTAAAACCTTTAACACCCATTTCTGAATATTTTTTGCAGGCTGCCTCCAACTGGTCGTCCAGTACGTTGAAGACAGTCCATAAGACAATGTCGACGTGTTTTTTTTTGCCATACGCGATCAATTCAGGCAGATTGATTTCAGGAATGGTCGTCAGCATATCTCCGCCGGATGGTTTGTACCAGCCTTCATCCAGCACGATAAATTCAATGCCGTGAGCGGAGGCAAAATCGATGTAGTACTTATATGTGTCCATGTTGATGCCAGCCTTGAAGTTGACCCCACTCAGTCCCCAGTCGTTCCACCAGTCCCAGGCAACCTTACCTGTTTTAATCCAGCTGACATCTCCAATCCTATTGGAAGAAGCCAATGCATAAACCAGGTTGTTGACAGGCATGTCAATGTCTTTTTGACTGATGGCCAGTACTCGCCAGGGATAGGAACGGTTGCCATTCGTTTGAGCGATGTTTGACCCTCGTTCGGTGATATATAGCTGACGACGCCATGGATAATAATCTGTTTTGGACGGAAGTTGAGCAAAAACGCCCTTCAGAGCTGGTTTTCCCGGTTGAGCCTGAACGAACATGCCCGGATAGGATTCGAGGTCTGACTCCAGAATGGTTAGTTTCTTACCATGCTGGCACGCTAC
>JAUZOU010000024.1 GCA_030706285.1 Bacteroidota bacterium | reverse complement strand
TGAGTGGTCAGGAAATTCAATGGTTCCCGTCCGTCTGTACAAACGACTTGCAATGCATCTTTCGGAACGCCGGCTTCCCAGAAACACTTGGCAAATTCCCATGCGACAGGGAAGGCTACGGTTGCCGGTTTCAGGATGACCGTGTTCCCGCCTGCCAGGGCTGCGGCTGTTCCTCCAACAGGGATGGACAACGGGAAATTCCAGGGCGGGATGACCAGAATGATCCCTTTTGGCGTGCAGGTAATCGTTTCCAAATCGGCAAATGGTTTCATGGTGATCGGATAGTAACGGCAAAAATCAATGGCTTCAGATACCTCGACATCGCCTTCGACAATCGTTTTTCCGGTAATGGCAGACATGCAGCCGATGAGGTTGCCCCGTTGTGCACCTAGCTTGAGAGCGACCTGATGCAGGATCCGGTTGCGTTCATCCAGTGACGTTTTACGCCAGTTGGAGGCATCTGCTTCAGCCACGTCAATCAATTCTTTGACCTGCTCCATGCTTGAGAGGCTGACTTCGCAGAGGCAGACGTCTTCTGTCTGACTTCTGTCGTAATAGGCTTTCTTATGGGCGGTCGTGCATTGCTTGTCACCGATCTGAACCGGGATTTGATACGGTTCATCTGAGCTCGATTTTTTCCATTGTTCACGAATTTTGTCAGCCCACAGCCGGTTCGGTTTCAGGTCAAAGTTGGTATCCGGCTCATTCCGGAAAACATTGAGCTCTTCTTCCGTGACGATGGCTGCCTGAAGCTTGTTTCTGTCTTGGGTCCGGAACGATCTGGCTTCCATTTTGTCCTTCAGTTCGTAGGCTTTCAGGAACTGATCTTTTAAAAATTCCCATTGCTTGCTACCGAATTTCAAGTTGAACGAGTAACTCAGGAAATTGTCTTTGCTTGTATTTTCGTCCATCCGGCGGACCAGATAGGAGATAGCGTTTAGGAAATGTTCGTTCTTGACTACCGGCGTGTACAGGATGATGTGTTTGTTCAGGCTGCGCATCACACGTGGCAAATGATTGGCCATTCCCTCCAGCATTTCGAAGGTCACCAGCTCTTCGACACCCATTTTTTGGCTAAGGAGGTTGGCGTAGCCGATACTGAAGAAATTGTGGGAAGCAACGCCGATGTTTAGTGCCTTCGCGTTTTCCGGTTCAAGAGCACGGTCCAGAATATGCAGGTAATTGGCATCCACGTCGAGTTTACTGGGCCAGATGGGATTTTCCCAACCTTTCAGGGAGGAAAGAATGCTTTCAGTCTGCAGGTTACAGCCCTTTACCAAGCGCATCTTGATGGGTGCTCCACCTTCAGCAACCCGCTTTTTGGCAAACTCAAGCAATTCGGTCTGGAAATTCCAGGCATCTGGCAAGTAGGCCTGAACAACGATGCCTGCTCTGTATTGTTTAAATTCAGGAAAACTCAAGACTGTCTTGAAAACATCGATTGTCAGTTCGGCATCTTTGTATTCCTCCATGTCCAGATTGACAAATTTGGGCTTGGAAATGCCTTGGTCGTCCGTATAGGGATAATCGATGGCTTGTTGATACATTTTTGAAAGTAATACGCATAGTTCTTTTTTGTTCTGCGCATAGTTGAGCGGATTGATTTGCGCGTAAATGCCTGATATCTTAATGGATATATAATTGATTTGCGGGTCTTTCAATGCCTCCAGATAATGTTCGTACCGATGGTTCGCTTCATTGTCTCCCAGAACGACTTCACCAAGCAGGTTGACATTCTGGCCGATCTGTTGGGTACGGCGTTGGCTTAAATGACGGGTCAGGAAAGACTGTTTTTCGTTGATAATAACTTTTGAGGTTTCCATTCGAAGCCGTTTCTTGAATATGGGAACCGAAATGAAATCAAACCAGTAACCAAAAGCCGAATACAGCTTTAGTAAGAAGGCGTCTGATGAACTGAAAAATTTGGGTACCCCATAGCGCTTAAGCAACAATTTAATGCGTTTGGCCAGTTTCCGGCTGTCCCTGATTTGAGACGACTCATCCAGCATTTTTGAAAGCAAGGTTTTATCGCTCGGATGTTGCATCAGAATGGCGTATTTCTGTTGTTCTTTCAGCTCATCACTTGTAATTTCTTTTTCGGATTTTGCCAAAAAATCTTTTGCCCAATCGATGACTTCTGACGTGCTAACTTTTTCCATAGGTGTGTTTCTTAGTATTAGGTTCGCACGAAAATAAATCAAAAGGTTGAAAGTTGTTGTCGTTGCTGATGTTATTTTTTACAAGAAAGTAAATTTAACGTTTCAGCCCATTGTATTGACTAATAGTATGTTCTATAGCATAAAAAAGAGGATTCCAGGTGACCCTGAAATCCTCTTACTGTTAACCTATTGAAAAACCTAATGTCTAAAAAATAGAGCAGACATTGATCAACATAACTTATTTTACCAGAACCACTGTTGATGTTAACACGTTGGCGTTTCTGACGGCGATCACATACGTACCGGCTTTGACAGTCTGTGTCACATGGTCTGTCGTGCAATTCGTTTCCAACAGTAACTGGCCGGCCAGATTGCAGATAGTCAGATGGCTTTTTTCCGGAATGTTGATGATGTGAAGATCTGCACCTGAAGTATACACAGTCACGGCTGAGGTTGCAACCTGGCCTATGGCGGTCACCAGTACAAGTGCTTTCTCACTGGAATTTAACAGCGATAGGGAGTAATCCACATTGGATTGTGACGCATAGGCATCATTATAAACCGATTGCGAGGATTCCACTTGAACCCTGAATGCGGCAAAACTTTCCGCAGTATAGCGATCAACCTTGACGGAATCCAGGAAGGCTTTCATCGCCGTGAGCTTGGTCAGTAAGGCTGACTTGTCTACCTTAACATACAATACGTTGAAATTGCTCAACAAGGAAGTTAGTTTGGTCGTAGCTTCATTGATGGCGGCCTGAGTTGTCGTACTGTCTTTGTAAACGGTCATGGCATTGTCAATTGACTTTTTGAACGCATCTTTAGTCGTTTTTGAATAGGCGCCCTGATAATTACCGATGACTGCCTGATTATAGGCTGCTTGTGCCTGATCAATGATGGTTTTCAATGCTGAGAAATCTTTCGGATTGACAGAAGCCAGGAACAACTTGATTGCGGCTGTCAGGCTTGTTGCAACGGAATCGACGGAGGTTTGAGAGACCTGTTTGCTGTTGTTGAACGGCGTGGCGCTGGTCAGTTTGGACTTTAAGGCATCAAACACTTCCTGTTTGTATTGTTCAGGCGAATTGCCAATGACGGCATTGTTGAGTGCGGAATTGGCGTTGCTGATGGCTGTCGATAGTCCTGTGAACGAAATGACGATTTTTGCAGCATTCAACGTGTTGATGGCATTGCCAAGAACCGTATTCACGGAGTCTATTTTCAACTGAGTAATAGAAGTCGAAGCATATAGTTGGTTGGCTGAGGCTAACGCTGTTTTCAGTTCATTGATTTTAGCTGCTGGATATTGTCCGTCGAATGTCCCGGTCACAATAGTTCCCAACAAGGCCGTGGCAGCATCAATGGTTGATTTCAGTCCGTTCCGGTTGATGGAAATGGCACTGGCCTTGAATGTGGCCATCGCCTGCAACAAACTGTCCAGATCAGCACTTGCCGGTGTCTGAAGTCCTTTGGCTTTGTCTATGGATACCTGGAACAGATCGATGGCAGACTGATCATACTGGCCTTTTTCGGTACCGACTTTAGCGCTGTCCTTCAGTGCCTGGGCATAAGGCAGTACATCATCGATCACCACTTTGACATTCAGTACCACATGGTTGGAATCAGCGACAAAGGTGTCGATCTTTGTTTGAAGGGTAACGGTTGCTGTATCGATATCAGCTTGTTTGGCCGCTTTTTTACAAATGATTGCAGCGGAGTCGATGTTCAGTTTGAACTGTTCGATCGTTGACATCAGGTATTCACCGATCTTTTCACCCACGACAGCTGCATTCAGCTTAATGTTGGCGGTGTCCAGTTTAGCTGTCAGCACCTTTGTGTTGATGGCACTTGGGTTGTTGTAGACTGTTTCTGCCGCCTTGAGATCAACCAACTTAGCGTCGACCTCAGCCTGCGTATAACCACTTCCGTTGACCATACTGATACAGGACTTGATCACATTGTTAAATGTATCGTAGGCATCCTGTGTCCATTGACCTTCACCGGTCCCGATGACCTTCGAATCCAGTGTCGTCTGAGCTGTATAGATATAATCAGCCAAAGCCCGTTTATCCGGATCATTCGGTTCATCCACTTTCAGCAGAAGGGTTCTGTGCCCTGCATCCGTCAGATTTTTGGCAAGCATCCTGGCTCTGGTACTTCCGCTGACGACCAGGTCGAGTGTCTCATCAGACGACTGTACGACAAACAGATCTTGTCCGTTTTCCGTTCCATAGTAAACAAATTTAATCTGTTGTGTGGCAGCCGATGCATCAGGAGTAGACAGTGTGATGCCATAGCTACCGGCTGCAGCCGTATAGGTAAATGCCTGATCATTGTTAAGCATTTGATAAATTCCGGACAATCCGGCAACTGGCTTGAACGTCCAGCATTGAGTGGCCAGCCCTGAGGTAAATGCCGTAGCCCATCCGGTAGCCGAGACGGTATTGTCGCCGTTTACGGTAATACATTTGTTGTAATATTTGTTGATGACACGGTATTTGGCGCCATCAACCGGTATAAATACCGGGTCAATACGTGCATCTGTAAAGGCAGCCTGAGCGGCGATCAGGGCGGCATAGGCTGTATTGATATCCGCCTGGGCCGTTGCCTGGTTCAGGACATTGGTGGCACTGGTGATGGCATCGGAAAAAGCCGTATAGGCTTCCTGTGGGTATTGGGTTGGCTCATTCCCGATCACAGCTTTATTGATCAGTTTGGTGGCAGCCGTCAGGGCATCGCTCAGCGATGATTTGATCAGTTCTCCTTCCACGACGACTTTGGCAGACCACTGAAGCAAGGTGCTGGTGCCGCTTTTATCTGAGTAAATGCCTGATCCAGCCGTTGAAGCATCTGTGCCTAGGTATCTGCTATTATCAAGGCACTTGAATTTTAACGTGCTGGTCGTTCCATCCACCACTTCGATACTGAATTTGGAAAGGTTGCTTGTCGTATCTGTTCCGAGAACGACATTGTACGAACCGGATTTGGTAATAAAGGATGAGGTTGAACCAACCTGGATCGTGTAGACTCCACTCCGCCCGGCAACAGGGATAAATTTGAAGTACTGGATATTTGTGCCAAGAGGCGTGTTCAGTTTGACCGTAGTACTCGATTCGGTCATATACATGCCTGAAGAATGGATCAGGTAATAATATTTATTGACATCAGGAATAAAGACCGGCTTAATGACCGTCGCTTTAAAAGCACTGATGGCTTGGTTCAACGCCGTTGTAGCATCATTTGCAGCAGCCTGCGAGGCTGGGTTGGCTGCGACAGCCTTAGCGGCGGTAATGGCAGCTGTAAAAGTATCCATGTCTTTCTGCAGGTAATCTCCGAAATCCGTACCGACAACGGATGCTGCTTTCAAGGTTTCGGCGGCCGAAATGACCGTGTTGAGGCCAAAAAGCACAATTTCTCCTTCAGTTGCCTCCTGAATGTACCAGTAATGTTTCGGATCATTGCCGCCCTTATTGGAGTACAGGAGCGACCCACTTTCAGTGGCGTCAGTCCCCAGATACAGACTGTTGTCCAGGCAGTTGAACTTGACTGTTCCATCACCGACGGCCTCAATAGTAAATTTGGCTGCGTTGACCGTCTGATCTGATCCAAAAACTGTGCTCCAGGTACCGGATTTGGTGATAAACGTACCGGTAGAAAGCACTTCGATGTTGTAAACGCCGGCGCTTCCTTCAACCGGAACAAATTGAAAAATATGGTTGGTTGTCGAACCGGGATTATCCAGTTCCACGACCCCACTTACTTCAGCAAGGAAATTACCGCCTGGCTGAATCAGATAGTATTTTTTACCTGATTCTGGGGTGGTAACGCTCGCGGCCATCACATTCAGACAGAGTGTGCTGACAAGAATTAAACACAAGGTTGAAATCTTTTTCATGACGATTGTTTATAATTGATAGGTTGTTCGGATGTCTCCTTCCGGCAAAAAGAATAGGACATGGACCAGCCCGTTTGGGCTACAACCGGCAGCTTGTTTAACGGGCTGATCTAACACAGGCAACTCTGTCAAGTCGTTAAACCGGCTGCACTTGCCAGAATGGCAGGGATAATGCAGCAACGAGGTCTTTGTGTTTTTCAAGTCTGTCGGCATGGTCATTGTACCGGTTCATTCAGTATCGGCGAAGTAAAAATAGAGATAAACCAATGACCTGAAACCGCTGAAATGCGGAAATACGTATAATTGGAGCTTTTTAAATGCTTTTATCCATTATCCGACCTGGCAGACAGAATTAGAGTGAGTCAGTAAACGCTGGAAGTTGTTTATGAGAGATGAATTGAAAATTCCCGCGGCTTGCGGCAAGCATTCTTCGATTTTTCCAAATAAATATTGTCTGTTGCCCGCTTACCCGCCGTAAATAGCGGGCATTCGCTCGTGAGATATCAGGGAAAGACTAAAATTTATTGCTTATGGCAGAGCGCATATTCCCATAAAACTTATTTAGTTCAGTCAGGTTTTTGTTGAGCTCTTTCATTTGTTCGCGGTATTTTTTTGCTTCGGCAGCCGACTCTGCCATATCCTTTAAGAAGTCATCAGCCCCTTTGCGTTGAAGTTTATAGACATTGTTCAATGCCGTCAGATTTTTATTAAGCAGTTCCATTTGTTGCTGATATGTCCTTGACTCTTCCTCAATCAACGACAAGGAAGTTGTCAGACTCTGATACTTGAAGACCGTTTTACATGTAACGTTCGTGATGGTATTTTCGTAGGCTTTTGCCAGTTTTCCCAGCGATTCGTCTGCAGACCTCAATGTTTTCAGATAGCTTCTTGAAGTAGAAAAGACATCTTCCATGGAGTTCATGTTTTCGGTCGTATCGCCAAGCTTCCTCAGGCCTTCGCCGAATTTCACCAGCAGTTCTGGTGTTATCTCCGCATTCTCAAGCATTTCATCAAACCTGGCAAGAGCCAATGAACCATTCCCCGTGCCAAGCCGGTTGTCTTTTGCAGAAGGAAGCTCTTTTGAACCGTTCTCTGCCTCTTCAACGACTTCGGCAGTATAGGAAACCACAGGGTGAGGAGGCTCTTCTTCTTTATCGAAGGCATAAAAGAAAAAGATGACGGCCTCCGTGATCAACCCGGCGGACAACATATAGTCGGCACCAGTCCAATGCTCCAATTTAAACAATGCCCCAAGCACCACGACAGAGGCGCCCCAGCCATATAGCCTGGCTAACAGTCGTTTAAACCCTTTGCTTTGGACTAATATTTCAAGGTGTGCTTCCAGACTCATACGATAGCAATTTACTGATCTATTTAATGATAACAATTAGAGGGGAAAGCGTTCGGCTTCCTCCATCAGGTCCACGCGCAACGATATCCTCAAAGATAATAATTTGTCCTCTGTTTGTTTTTCTTATTTGTTGAATCATTTCATCCGTCAGATTTTCACTTTGTGATTCATAATGATACATGACAAATCCTCGTTGCATACTCATTTTGAACGAAATGATCTTGAACGTGTAATCGAACTCGAAATCATTTGGCATTTTGGCAATGATTTTTCCAGCCTCAATTAAATCATCTCTGTTCACAAAGCCATCTTTCTTATTGGCTATGAACGAAACCGGATCAGGCACTTTTTTTACCCTGAAGTTTTCCGTTCCTATCCGTCTCATGGTCCCGTTTATTTTGGCAGAAACGGAGACCGTCGCCTGTTGGCAACCGATCGGGACGTTCGCCACCCATTCGCCTTTGCTTCTGTCCAGCCTCAACGTACCACTCGAAATGGTCGGATAAATATTGTCTTTGGGTATTCCAGGGACAGAGATGGACAACGGGTTGCTCACGCCGATGTAAAGGACATTCATGTTGGTAGCTGAAACCGTGAGCGAAGGTTGTGCCACATAGTATTCGCTGCTGAAATGATAATTTCTTACCCTCCCCGAATTGGTCGGTACGCTCACGAATCCGGCGTATTTTTGGAGCCCTACCCCAGAGGCCGGTATTTTCAGATTCAACCGTCCGTTCTGCCTGGCGACGTTAATGGCGTTATCCCGCCGGGATACCGGCAGCGAGTCAACTCCCCGCATGAAATAGACACTCGGGCTTGGACTGTGACTCGTATCATAGGCAGCAACAATCACTTCCGCTTCATATTGGTCGCCGGTAAAGAGGTAGTTCGTTTTTGGCAGGACTTTGGCTTCTATCCGGTCATATTTGAAGTCTTCGGCAATACTTTCATTGAGTAAGCCATTGACGACTTCCACTTCTGCATTGTTTACCTCCGAAATCAGTTTGTTCAGAATGGTGACATCGGCTGCCAGCGGGATATCAAAGAAATAATGAAATTCCCAGCTTTGCTTCTTCCCTGCTTCATCGCGATACGGGCCGTCTGTTTCCAGTCCAAGCTTTAATTGGCTGCGGTATTTCGGACTAATCAGGTTGATCATGCTGTGACGGTAGGCAATGATTTTTTGTTTCAGCTCCCTGGCTTTGCCTGCAGATCCGTTTTCCAGGCTTCCAATCAGAAAATTGGTCGGAATTGTGTAATTGTCTTTTTTCTTCAACTCCTGAAAAGTTCTGTGCTTGGCTGAATCCAACGGAATGCGCTCAGTCGCGGCAACCAATTCGTTACGCACATTCGCGATATAGGCCCTCATTCCATCCGACAAATGCATAGCCACTTTCGCTTTGTCCAGAAAAGGTTTCACTTCAGCCTTATTCAACGCATATTCCTTTTCAAAATTCGTATACGTATTCTTTCTGACCTGCACAAAATTCTTAATCGTAGCCAACACGCTGTCATTTACCGCCGAATAGCCATTGATGACCTCCCTTGAAACGTTCAAGGCCAACATAGCCGTCAGTACCAAATACATCATACTGATCAACTTTTGCCTCGGAGTTTCTTTGTGTCGTGCCATCGATGTCTTTTATTGTAAGGAATAGTTTACTGTTACCACGTAAGTTCCCGGATGCAATTGTGAAAAATCGGAAATTTTTATGTTTTGGGTAAGAGGGCGAGATATGTTATTTGCACTCCAAATGCCACTGATAAGCATTTGGGAAGAAGAACTTACTGTTATTTCTCCCGACGATGTGCCGTTAGCGCCCCAGAAACCACTGCTGCCACCTGCCTGAACAGTCATGGAAAGGCCTGAAGGAATCGATGACGAAGATACATATATATAGCCAAAAAGATTATTACCCAAAAACGGCCAGGTGTATTTTACCGACTGTGACGTATAGTTTGTCAGAGGGTTAGAAGGATTTGCTCCGGCAGTAGTGGCTGTAATTGAGAAAACACTGGGACTGATAGTTGCAGGAGATAGAGCTATGCTTTGAGCAAAGACACAGTTTGCCAGAGCTAGAAGGAAAGCCGTCATTAGATATCGTTTAGGTTCTATGTTTTGCATTATTTATAGTGTTTTTTGAAACTGGATTTGCCGTGCTTTTTTCTTTATGAAAACATCAATATTTTCTTCTTTCCCTGATGTCAGTATGATGTTAAATGTATTTTTGACCAGCTGATAACCCTGGGGCAAGCCTTTTGAATAAACTTTGACTTCCCAGTTTCCAGGTCTTAGATCATTGAAACGAAAAGCCTGTTCCTGATCTGTATAGACACGAAAAACTTCAGTTCCATTGCTGGCTTCGATAATCAATTTATCGAGTTGTTCCTTTACAGGAATAAAACCTTTTTGAGAGACTCGCTCATCCTCTTGAATGATAATGCGTCCCGCAATACGTCCGGATTTTGTCATAGCAAAGTCAAAATTAGTCACTTTGCCGGCTTCGACTTTGATCAAAAACGGACCTGGAATCTCAGTTGTGGCGTCCAGGCCGAAACTTGATGCATCAACAAACATCACATAGTTGCCAATCGGAACGACAGGAAACTTAAAATTACCATTTTTATCAGTGATCGTGAAAATCCCGTTTAAACTTAGCCGGATTCCATTTACCTTGTCTACACCGTGATTGATAACCATTCCGTTGACACTGCCTACGTCTTTCTTTTTTGCAACAGGCATGTGAATTGTATGAGCATATCGCAATTGAATGTTGTATTCTTTAGCGTCTAGCGTGTTTTTAATCAGGTTGTAGTTCCCCATCAGGCTAAGATCATTGTTTGCATTAATATGCCAATCAAGGTTAAGAGAAAGAAGGCTTCTATCTGACGTATAATACCGCCATTCATAATTACTATTGTATTGGAACGTAACTGCAAGTCGATCTTTGATATTGCCCATTAATGATCCTCCGTAATAAAACCGCTCATATCCGGTAACCATCTGTTGACCACCTTGATAACTACCGTAAGAACTTGCCGTAATATCTTTGTTTAAGAAATAGATCATCGACAACGTTCCATTATAAAACAACGATTGTTTGTTGCTTGTTTTATCCAATAGGTTCTCCATTTTACCAAAGTCTCCCATTAATACCATGTTCAGATGACCAATTTTGCTTTGAACGGATAGGCGGCCATTAGTCTTTTTATAATCAAATAATGGGTTAGGAGACTGGTCTTTCATACTCATTACATAGCCGCCCAACGAAATTGAGTTCTGTGGTGTGATTCTGAAGCTGGAGGTTAGACTAATATTTTTGCTGAACGGCATATTGGAATAAAGCGTATCCAGGGCCATGTTTGTACTATTCTGGTCGTAATTTGCAGAAATGGTCACTTTCTTAAATTGATACGTAATGCCTGAATTCAGACGCAGACTATTGCTTACGAAACCAGGAAAGTTCGGTTCGGCGCACATGTAGTTGACATTAGACGATAAATTAGGAAAATTTATCTGTAAGGAACCTCTATAGGCTTTGACTAGTTTGGATAAATTCTGGCCGAATGCTACTTCTCCATCGGTTTTTAACCATCGGAAAGGGCTGTTAAAAGCAGAAAGCGTGTATAACTGAATACTTTGGTTGGTCGAATCTACCTTTGTAAGTGCTCCGACTGAAAAACCGTTTTTCGGATTGAAATTATAGTCCGAATAAACGGCAATTATTTGTTTAATAAGTGGGTAATATCTGGGACTGTTGTAATAAGAACCAATTGACCATTTTTTTGTGTTGTATTGTATTCTAACCCCTCTTCCGTTTCGAGAGGATTCCGTCAAATTACTGAGGCCATAGTTGTAATCTCCAAGGGTGATATTTATTCTTGGGGCGTCGTATTTCAGGTAATATTCGTCATTTAAGCCGAACAACGGATCTCCGGTCCGGTCCGGACCTCTTAGATGGATATCTAGTTTTTTGTCATTTTTGCTTCCGATTGTTCCCAGTCCCTGAATGTCGAAAATACTGCTGTAAATATTCTTCCCGTACCGGTTTGTTGAGGCCGTAATCCCGGATACTTTTATAGGGAACCGCTCATATTTGTCAAATTTTACATTCTGTGAAGGAAAAACATCATATGAGATATATGTAGTAGCTTCAGTTTCAGGTTTATCTACAATTGCTGCCGTAATTATAACAGACTGTTGAGTATGAGTGGAAATGTTTTTTGGAACTGAAACAAAATAACGAGAAATAGTACTGGAACCTTTTGGAATTTTAAGTTCACTGACTTTGGTTTGCGTACCATTGATAACGGTGGCATTAACGACTGCATCCAGATTGGAAAGGTTTTCTATCGAATAATACACGCTAAGTGTATCTCCCGAAAAAACGTATTGAGGCGATTTGAGCTTAATGATGGCTATTTCGTACCTTGGCTTTATATTAATAGGAATGACTATTTCCCCAAAAGCAGTTGATTCTGTTTTTTCTATAGCTTCCAGCTTTATGGTAGAAGTTCCGGCTTTGATGTTATAGGGGATTTGAATTCCTATGATTTTGCTGATGCTTGTTCTTTTGTCAACATGTATCGATGAATAGTCCGCAATCAATTTTAAATTATCTTCATTATTGTTGAGGCGGATTTGAACTTCCTTATCTGTGTCTGCACGGTTAGTGATCATTATCAGAACATTCATGTTAACGCCCGCATCCACTTCCTTTTTGCCTCCGTTCAACAGTTTCAGCTCAAGATTGCTAGTTTCAGCTAGAACGGAGGAACAAATAAAAAAACAGATTAGAATTGTCTTTACGATTCTCAACATCAACTAGATTTATGGCAATCGGTGCCTTTAGGTTAAAAATACAAAGTGTATTCCAAACCGAAAACATCGTTATCAGCACCAGCTGCCACAATCATGGCTTTGTAAGTTTTTTTGGAAGGAAGTCCCTCCAGGTCCAGTTTGAATCGGGCAGATGTGGTTGGGTATAGTCCTCGTTTCGGAACAGAGATAGTTTTGACGGAATTTCCGTTTTCATCATAGAGTTCCATGCTGACTTCCGGAGCAATGTAGTGATCTCCGTCATTCAGTAAATCAACTGCAAGATAAAGTTTCATTCCTTCGCCTTTTACCAAAGTTGGCTCTGTAAATTTCAATGATCCTTTACCTTTATCGTTAATTTCATTGACAATTTGCACGGCGTATCGAGTGGCTGTACGGATACTCAAATCACCCTTTACATTCGGATCGATCGGAGTAACGCCTTCGACCATGATCACGCTCCAATAGGTGCCTTTTATCGAGTCTCCATTTGGCACAGTAATCTCATAATCAACGTTTCTGGATTCCTTTCCCTTAAGCACTACAGTTTTCGGACTGTACTGAATCCAACCGGCATTTGAACGTTTATTGGATCCTGGCTCGTCGTAGAAAGTTTGATCCTGCGAGTTGAATAAGAAATCGGTCTGATATATCTTTACTTCTTGATCGGCAGAATCGTTATTTTGAATTTTGATTTGACCTTTTACCAATTCTCCTGGATTGGCGTTATGAACTTGTTTAAGACTTCCGATAACCTCGACAGAGGCAAACGAGGTGAATGGGAGAAAAAATAATATAAGTAGGTATAAAAAAGACTTGTGTTGTATCATCATTGATTCGATTTAAGCTAATATAACCGGTTTTAAGAAATGGAATTTAGCAAATGTATTTGTTGTTTCTTAAAAAACCTAATTTTGCTTAAAATTTTATTTCAACTAAGAAAAAAACTTGTAAAATCCCATCACAAGTCATTGTTAGAGTTTTATAATAGTATGGTTATTGTACGGCTGTTAATGTGAAGGTAACAACAATTTGTGTACCGGCCGTGGCGCGGATAGATCCATAGGCAGTTGAGTTTAAATCGATGGCATACGTAAATTTTAATGGATAACCGTCTGATGGTTCTGTTCCTGAATAACAGGTTGCTATTCCTGTCACAATAGGCCTGTCTGTACCGTCTAGACTAGTTGGTGAGGCAAATGTTCCTGAACCTCCAACAAAGCTTGCATTCGGTTGTAAAGCGACCACATCAAGATGGGTCCCTGTGGGAACGGCACCCGCTGTAATTTTAGCAGTCAACGTTCGCGTGGCAGAAGAAGATATGACAGAAGAGATCAGGAGTCTCATCGTAGAATCCGATTTGGCAGTTTCCATAGACATACCTGCCTCCTGTTGCCCCAATTGAAGCATCACTATCCCTTCACTCGCTTTTAACAATGAGACTTCAGTTACCCCTAATGACACGATGGCTGTTGCTGTATTTGTCGCTGTGTTTTCATCTGCATTAACATGGAAACCGGCCAGGATCAACGCGGACAATAGGCAGATAAATCGTATTTTTTTGAATGGTTGCATCCCTTCATCATAAATTAGTCAATGTCTGACGGAATAGTAGAGATGGTATAAGTTACCGTAATGGTCGCGCTTTTAAGAATTGGTGCATTAGGTATGGCCTTATAGGTGTATTTAATGACATAGCCATCACCTTCTGTCTTACCTGACCAACAAGTTTTGATTCCTTCAGCTAAAGTGGATTCCAGCTCGTTTGACAGCAATTGTTGGCTTTTCAACGCCCCTTTATTTTCCGGATAAACAAAATTAGCATTCGGCTCTTGCAACTCAACATACAGTTGAGTTCCGACCAAGGCTTCTGAAATCTTGGCTGTGATGCATCTAGATTCTCCGTCATTCACCAACGAAGAAATCCGAAGTCTTGTCTCACTGTTTTCAACTGACTCCTGAATGGCATCGCCAGCTTCTGAGGCTCCTGCCAACTGAAGCTTGACCGTCGGTCCTGAAACAGCAAGAAGTGCAGATCCAGCTACTTGAAGCGAAACAGTTTGAGTCGCTACTCTAGAATCTTGCCCTATTGCCGTATAAGGTATCAACGCTTCACATATTCCTGCAATGAATATCAAAGAAGCTTTCTTTTTCATGTTGAATCGCCTCAATCAGTCTTTCTTAACCTGAATCACAATAATACTACTCTTAACCCAATTTATTACGCAATTTTTTTATTAGGCCGACTTGACAACAAATGAACCATCAATCATAGATGATGGTATGTTGAATATATATTAAGTAAAAGTGATTAAACTTGCCCGGAGATTGTATACGTTATTGTTAAGCTTACACTTTTTAGTGAGGTTGCCCCCGTTTTTTTGGCATATCTATAGTTAATGATATATCCATTATCGGCTGCAGTACCAGACCAGCACGTCGTAATACCTGTAACGAGATCATGAGTTATCGCATCAGTTAATTCGACTTCTCCCGCCGTGGTCCCCCCATTTGCTAAAGCTGGATTAAAGGTATCTTGAGGAGTAAGTGTAACAAAAAGTTGTGTGCCTGAGCTCGACATGGGAGAAGAGGCAGCGGTAATTTGGGCTGAGATATTTCGTGTTTTCCCATCTTCGACAAGTGATGATATTTTTAACCGTGACGTGTTATCATTAACTGTAGTCTTGACCTCAGCACCGGCTTCGGAGGCTCCGGTTAATGATATAGATACTGTCGGAGATACGGCTCCGGTATTAGATGTAATGGCTAATAGTGCTGAACCGTCAACTTTTAAGGTCAGGTCCTGAGTAGTAGTTGTACCATTATCGACTGCGTATGTGCTCAATGGAAGAGACAAGCCTAATATTAAAGCTATACATACTAAAATTGAATTCTTTTTCATTGCTTGAATAATTTAGATTAAATACAATCTGAATTAGATACCTATTTATTAACTGATAAAGTTTACAAACGTAAGGTAGTTTTTTTGTTATTCTGTGAGGGAATACCCCATTTATCATTAATAATATGCTTATTTATTATCTAAGCAAATATGTAAACATTATCAGTAAATAGGCTATATTTTTGAATGGAATGCAGCTATTCTGCATAAGATCAAATACTTGAGATGGTAAAGGTTACGACGATCGGTGTGCTTGCAACAGATTTGAGAAGAGCATAATTTGCCTGATCTACCTGCCATGTGTATGTTAAGTTAAAACCACTCCCTGTCGCGGTGCCTGTATAACAACTGCCGATGCCGTCAATCAACGTTTGGTTTGCTGTTTTGTTTAACGTAATGGTCGAAGATGGATTGCCACGTGTGCCGGCACCAGATGTACAAGTACCAGGGGTAAGTTTTAATAACGTGCCTGCAGGTACAGTCCCTGCTGAAATAATGACAGCAATCTTACGTGTTTGACTAGTCGGAGCGATGGACGTTATCTGCAAATAGATGCTGGAATTTGAAACCGCATCCATGCTTTGGCCGGCAACAGAAGCGAGCATGCTCATATTGATGGTTGTGACCGGATTCAGCCTAATCAGACAGACATCCTGCACATTGACGGTAAATACATCAGATGCCAGAACTTGAGCTTCCAGCGGCCCGGAATGCAACAATGGATACACAAACAGCAGAGAAATCATCCATTTTTTCATAACTTCTGATTGTTTTTGTCATTCATCAGTAACAATCGTGTAAATGACTCCGACTTGCAAGTTGGCAAGATCTTCTTTTGAAAAGATATTAGGATCGTAGTTTGGCAAAAGTTCCCAGGAATACGTCAGGAGGTGGCCTTTATTATCCCCCTGGCCGGTATAACAGGTACCGATATTGGTGATGATAGGTTGGGGATCTAAAGAGAGGTAGATCGGTTCGGTAGGAGTGCCAACCTGGCCATAACCTGCACCTGCATCGGAGCTTACAACCAGCTTGATGGTCACTTCCGCAGGTAAATTTCCAACACTCAGACTCGCAAAAATTGTATTGGCCGTATTTGTTTCGACTATCGAAGAATAATTAAGCCAAACTTTTCCGACGGTTGTAGGTGAAATGATTTGTTCGGTCCCTTTGTCTTTCACAATTGAGAAATGCAGATTGGAACCTGCCAGGCTAAGTTTTGCACTCGGTGGAATAGCCATTTGTACAGGAACTTTTGCCGTATTGTCCTCCTGTTGTGCCAGTAGAAAGGAGGTGGAAAGCAGCAGGTATGTAAAAATCGAAAGTCGTTTAAGCAAAAAATTCATGATAATCCTTTGTTAGGAGACGATGCCATTTTTAATGGCGTAATTCACCAATTGAGCCAGATTGCTGAAACCCATTTTGTCGAAAATGTTTTGTTTATGTGTCCCTACTGTTTTAATACTGATAAATAAGATTTCTGAAATTTCCCGGATGGATTTTCCTTCGGCCAGC
>JAUZOU010000239.1 GCA_030706285.1 Bacteroidota bacterium | reverse complement strand
ATGTTGGCCATGGTGTCGTACGTTGTGTGCCAGTATTCAACAAATGGATTCTGGCTGCTTGGATCGCAATCGATGATGTCAATGCAGGGAATATTGGCTAGTTGATTGACAAACACATGATCATCGGTGATGGCGGCCCCTTCACCCGGAACGAACATATTGCTGTAACCCAGGTTTGCAGCAACGTCCCAGACTTTCTTGGCAACATCTGAAGCGTATTTCATCGTGTAGTAATCCCAATAGAACGTCGGTGCTTTACCTCCGACCATATCCAGCAGAATACCGTATTTTGCTTTGTAACCAGGCGTATGGGGATTTTTTGCCCAGTATTGAGTGCCAAGGCACCAGCTCTTATCATCGTCCGGCCCTTTATAGAACGTTGGGCAACCATAGTCTTCCGAGTCGAACAACACAATATCTACACCGACAGACGGAGACGTTTCTGCGCCTTCTTTTCCAAGTAGTCTGGCTATTTCCATCAGAACGCCTACACCACTGGCGCCGTCGTTGGCCCCCATCACCGGTTTTTTAAAGTTGGACGGATTTGGATCCTGGTCAGCCCATGGCCTTGAATCCCAATGGGCGCAAAGCAGAATCCTTGCTGTTTTTTCCGGTTGGAATGAGGCTATGATGTTGGTCGATTTCAAGACAGTTCCGTCATAGGCCTTCAAATTGGCCTGTTGCTCAGTGACGGTTGCTCCGAATTGTTTCAGTGTGTTGACCAGATACGTGCGGCAAGCTTCATGGGCATCAGTATTGGGCACTCTCGGTCCAAACAAGGTTTGTGCTTCCGTGTATTTCCAGGCACTGTCGGCCACAAAAGCCGGCGCCTCTGCCGTATTTTCAGCTGTAGCGGCTTCTGCTTTTTTTGAACCTGAGCCGCAGGAGCAAAGCAGGATGGCAGCCATTGTCATGGTTAATGTGTTCACGTTGAAAGTTTTCATATGATACTAATTTTTTGTCCAAGGCCATATGGAACTCTGCCTGTCGTGTGATGATCTGCTTTAACGTTTGGTACAAACAGGCTCGTTTCATAAGTTCATGCATCGTGTCCTTTCATCAGATCCTTCAAGCCTTTAAAGATTGGAGAGCTGAACCTGTTGCTTATCAACAGATAACCGAACCAGACTTCCTGTGATCAATGGCACATTCTTTTCCGTATGGCCGACCGGAAAATCGAAACAGACCGGATAGTCATATGGCGAAACGATATCGGCTATCAGTTCATAAACGGTTTTATTCATCAACGGATCTTCTTCACAATCTGAAAACTGGCCCACAATCAGCCCTCCCAATCTGGAGAGGATACCTCCCAGTTTCAGGTTGTGCAGCATTCTGTCCACCGAGTAAGGCTTTTCACCTACATCTTCCAGAAATAAGATGCAACCTTCAGGAATATCATCCAACGGAGTACCACGCAGGCTGTACAGAATGGAAAGATTTCCGCCACGAAGGATTCCCTGCGCTGTCCCTACTCTGTTCAACAGATGTTTGTCCGTCCGGTAAGTTGGCAACGCCCCATCTAGTATCTCATGGAGCGTATTGAGCGGGCTGTAAGATAGCCCCAACCCGGCCGGATCATCGCCGTTTGCCAGCCGTTTGGCCATGCCGCCATGGATCGAAGCGAAACCATTTAGCTGAAGCATGGTATGCAATAGGGTAATGTCACTATAGCCGATCAGCCACTTGGGATGCTTTTTAAATTGAGTCAGGTCAATCTTGTCAATCAGATGGACGGTTCCATAACCGCCGCGACTGCAGAAAACAGCCTTGCAATCAGGATCGTCAAGCGCTTCCTGCAGGTCTTGTAACCGTTCGGCAACGGTCCCCGAATAACGGCCGTATGAACCGGCTGCTGCCTTTCCGCAAGTCACTTGCCAGCCCCATGACCTGAGCCTTCTTTCCGCTCCCTCTATCAGGGATGGGTCTATGACACCAGCCGGGGAAATCAGGCGGACGTGGTCGTTTTCAGTCAAGAATGGTGGAAAAATCATATTGAATGTATCAAAACTGTTCGTACAGTATGGTCACAACTGCATTGAAGAAACAAAATTAGTCATTAATCACAGCTATCAAAAGAAATGACGTTTTTTCCGGTTTATTTGCGTTGTTCAGGCTAGTCTCATTGGCTGTATAGGCCTTTGACTCATTTATTTACAACTAGCTGAATCGATGAAGTTCTTACCTGCTGACTTTTGCCTGAATTCTTACAAAATACATGTAAAACGATTTTATTTATAAAAAATATGCTTAAATTTGCGCTGTTTAATTTCGAATTGATATAAAACACGCCATTATGGGAAATGTTATTTCTGTCGGATCCAAAATCAAATCCATCCGCGAATCCAAACAAATTTCAGCAGAACAGTTAGCAGAACGTTCTGGATTGAGTCTTGAACAAATTGAGCGCATCGAAGGAAATATCAATCTTCCTTCGCTGGCTCCGCTACTAAAAATCGCACGGGCACTAGGTGTTCGACTCGGTACCTTTTTGGATGATAACGACAACCTCGGCCCTGTTGTTTGCAGAAAAAACGAACAACCTCAAAGCATCAGCTTTTCCAGTGAAACGGGCAACTCTCATAATTACCTGAACTTTTTTGCCCTTGCACAGTCAAAGGCCGGCAGGCATATGGAACCATTCCTGATTGACATTGACTCGGCCTCGAAAGATGGCTACCAACTTTCTTCTCATGAAGGGGAAGAATTTATGTTTGTACTGGAAGGTATCGTTGAAGTGACCTACGGCAATGAAAAATATGTCCTGAATCCTGGCGAGAGCATTTATTACGATTCGATTGTCGAACACAATGTCCATGCCGCCAACGAATCAAAAGCCAAAATTGTGGCTGTCGTCTATACCCCATTCTAATCAGCAAGCGCATGGAATTAATTAACAGAACCCTTGGCGGTTGGCTGGAATATTGGGCGGAAAAAGCGCCGGACAGAGAGTACATTGTCTATTCGGACAGAGATCTTAGATTTACCTGGAAACAATTCAACAAACGCGTTGATGAGGCCGCCCTCGGCTTTCTTGCCATCGGAGTGAAGAAAGGTGACCATGTCGGTATCTGGGCTCAGAATGTACCGGAATGGCTGACCTATATGTATGCCTGTGCCAAGATCGGTGCCGTTTATGTAACGGTCAATACCAATTATAAACAGGCAGAACTGGAATACCTTGTCAGCAATTCCGATATGCACACACTTTGCATCACAGATGGGACATGGGATTCCAATTATGTTGACATGACCTATGAGATGCTTCCTGAGTTGAGATCTTGTCAGCGGGGGCAGCTTCGGAGTGAACGGTTCCCTTTTATGAGAAATGTTGTCTATATCGGTCAGGAAAAATTCCGTGGCATGTACAGTTCAGCTGAATTGTTATTGCTTGGAAGGACGATGGACAAGCAACTGTTATATGACACTGAAAAGACAGTTGACCCGGACGACGTCATCATGATGCAATATACATCCGGTACGACAGGCTTCCCTAAAGGTGTCATGCTGACGCACTACAGCCTTTCCAATAATGGCTATCTCACAGGTGAACACATGGCATTCACCGAAAAGGACAAATTGTGCGTATGCGTGCCCTTGTTCCATTGCTTTGGGGTAACGCTGGCTACGATGAACTGTCTGACCCACGGATGTACGGAGGTGATGGTGGAACGTTTTGATGCGTTGGTCGTACTTGCCTCTGTCCATAAAGAACGGTGTACGGCACTTTATGGTGTACCGACTATGTTTATTGCTGAAATGCATCACCCGATGTTCAATCTGTTTGATATGTCATCCCTGCGGACAGGTATTATGGCCGGTTCATTGTGTCCAATCGAGCTGATGAAACAGGTCAGCGAAAAGATGTATATGAGGGTTACGAGTGTGTACGGCTTGACAGAATCATCACCAGGTATGACACAGACCCGTATAGACGACTCGTTTGAAGTCAGGACTCAGACTGTCGGTCGTCCGTATGAATTTACGGAAGTGAAGGTGGTCAATCCGGAAACAGGAGAGGAATGCCCGGATCATGTGAACGGAGAAATTTGTTGCCGTGGCTATCTGGTTATGAAAGGTTATTACAAGAATCCTCAGGCTACGGCCGAAGTGATCGACAAAGATGGATTCCTCCATTCCGGTGACGTTGGTTTGAGGGATTCAGATGGGAACTATCGGATTACCGGCCGGATCAAAGATATGATCATTCGTGGGGGTGAAAATGTTTACCCGCGGGAGGTCGAAGAATTTCTATATCATCTTCAGGGTGTTAAGGATGTACAGATTGTTGGTGTGGACTCCCCGAAATATGGTGAAGAAGTTGGTGCCTTTATCATTTTGCACGAAGGTGTAACGATGGACGATGTGACAGTGAGGGATTTTTGTCGTGGTAAGATTGCTCGTCATAAGATTCCGAAGTATATTTTCTTTGTTAAGGAATTTCCGATGACTGGAAGTGGTAAGATCCAGAAGTTCAAACTGAAGGAAATGAGCCTTCAATTGTTGAAAGAACAAGGTATTACGCCTGCATAAACACACGAAAGCCATTTCAGGCACATAAACCCGGGCATAGGTCCCGGGTTTTTTGTTGCGCTGTTTTTCAGAATGCTAAAGTCTTTTTAATTATCTTTGAACATCGCAAAATTCTTTAAATCACCTGTCACGTGAAAAATCAAACAAAAGGCCGTATCAAGAAAAAGGACCTCATCGTCTCGATCATGGACTTTTTCCAGCAGGATGCCTGCAGAACGTTCAACTATCAGCAAGTGGCCAATGCACTCGGACTGACGAAACAAGCATTGAAAGTGCTTGTCTCCGAATGCCTTTCAGACCTATGTACTCAGGAATATCTAATTGAAGTCTCCACTGGAAAATATAAGTTTAACGAGCGGGGACTGTATGTCGAAGGCATCATCAAACGAAGCCATAACGGCAAAAACTATTTGCTGCCAGATGATGGCGGAGATCAGATCTTCATTGCTGAGCGGAATTCTCAACATGCCATGGACGGAGACCGGGTGCGAGTGATGCATTCAGCCAAAAAAACGTTTAGTGAACCGGAAGGAGAGGTGGTTGCCATATTGGAACATGCCACAACGACATTTGTCGGTGTTTTGGAAGTTGAAAAGAATTATGCCTTTCT
>JAUZOU010000238.1 GCA_030706285.1 Bacteroidota bacterium | reverse complement strand
GCTATCGACAACCGTCCGCTGAATTTTGAAGAATTCGAACGGGTACACAAACAAACGATCTATGTCAGTGCTACTCCAGGCGATTATGAGCTGGAAAAGACAGAAGGCATCATTGTTGAACAAGTGATCCGTCCTACCGGTTTACTCGATCCTAAAATCGAAGTACGGTCCAGTAAAAACCAGGTAGACGACCTGATGGAAGAAATCCGTATCCGTTCGGAAAAAGACGAACGCGTTTTAATCACAACGCTGACCAAACGTATGGCTGAAGAGCTCACCAATTACCTGGAAACAAATGGTGTCCGGTGTACCTACATTCATTCAGACGTCGATACACTCGACCGTGTCCGGATTATGGATGACCTGCGCAACGGATTATATGATGTACTGGTCGGCGTCAACCTGCTTCGTGAAGGGCTTGATCTGCCTGAAGTATCGCTGGTTGCCATCCTGGATGCAGACAAAGAAGGCTTCCTGAGGAATGCCCGTTCCCTGACTCAAACAGCCGGACGAGCTGCCCGTAACCTCAATGGGAAAGTCATTATGTATGCCGACAAGATTACGGGCAGCATGAGACAAACCATCGATGAGACCAATCGCCGGAGAGCTAAGCAACAAGCCTACAATGAAGCTCACTGCATTACGCCGACTGCCATTGTCAAGGAAAAATCATCAGCCCTCGGCAGCCACCAAAAAGCCGCCGAACCGGATGCCTATGTCGAGCCCACAGCTACCAGCCTGGTGGCCGATCCGGTTCTGACGCACATGACCAAACCTCAACTTCAGAAAGTTGTCGAAAAAACGCGCAAGGCCATGTATGAAGCAGCAAGGCGGCTCGAGTTCCCTGAAGCCGCCAAGTACCGTGATGAATTACTTGTATTGGAAGAATTACTACAAAACCTGTCCGGTCATTAAAAATATCGAGGCATTAAAATCGTCCGATCATTAAAAATCGTCCGGCCATCAGAATCTGAATCCCATTGAAACAATCGCGTTCAGCCTATTGGACGTTAACGAAGCATATTTGTCACTGCTGATGGTTGACAAATCCAGAAAATCGAAGAAGTTTTCACCGATGGACTGTTGTAAGACTGCGGCATCCAGGAAAAACGATCCGGTTCTGTATCCAATACCGGCTGACAAATACCTCGTACCTGTATCGAACGAATAATATGGAGTCGTTCCTGCTGTATAGATTGTAGTATTATTTTTAGTGCTATTTTCCTTATAGGCCGACTGATACCAAGCCGTACCAGCTCTCAGACTCACATTCTCGGTCAACCGGTATTCACCTCCCAGCCTAATGTTAGTAGTCAATCTCATGTGATTACTGATATCCGTATTGGTATCATCATAAGGGATACCATCTTCATTCTTCAACGTCATTTCCCGGTAATCGATGACATCACAATCCAGACTCACCAACCCTTTCTTTCCGAAAAAATAAGCCATGCTATATAAAAGCTTACCCGGAGTAATCAACTCATAACTTAGGCTTTGTTCACCAATGCTGGCGCCTTTTACTGCTACGCCATTCATGTAAACACCATTCGGTATCATACTGGAACCAAACGCATCGGTCAAGTAATAATATGTTGGAGAATGAAGTGCAAACCCGAAACGCAAGGAAGCTGTCGGACGAAGGATGGCACCAAGTTTCACATTTACACCTCCACCGGTGGTTGACACGGCATTTCTCAGCTCAAAATCGAACGCGTTGGTAGTGGTTCCGGCATATTCATGATACGAAGAGATCATGTCATAATTGACGTTCTGTACACCAAGAGACGTACCGATATAAAGAAAATGAGCCCAATTTGCCCCTAATGTAAACGTATATTCGCCCACCGAACCACTTTCCTGTAAATTAAAATTATTACGTACTAACTCGCCCGCTTTTAATGGAATATAGGAGCCATCAGATTGCCGCTTGATCAAACCAGCACTATTAGACAAATAACCCAAATTGGTCAAATCTCCAGGCTCTGTCTTACCGATGTCACTGCTTACGCGGTCCATTAAAGAAGTCGGTCTGTTAACTCCGGTAATCGTCACATCCCGGTTAAAATCTTTGATTTTATTGTAAGCAATACCAAAATTAAAATTGCTGACACTGGAAGAAGTTGTCCTGAACGATCCGACATAACCAATGCTGTTCAGTTCCAAGTTCATTTTCGAATTATCACGATTCAACCCAAAAAAATCCGCCTTCGTAGTCGAGTAGCTAAGAACTGGTGTAAAGGCAAATTCAGAACTCCGGTAAACAGCTATTCCTGCAGGATTCAGTCCAACGCTGCTCATATCACCACCCAATGAACCGAAGGCACCGGCCATCCCGGAATACCTGGCACTTCCCGTAATATCCGTCTGAGAATATTTCAAGGCATCGTATTCACCCTGTGCTGAAGCTGCAGCACACAGGCAAAGTGAACAAACCGATAACAAATATTTTTTCATACGATCAATCTATTATTAACACCATGGATATTGTCACTTACAGGTAGAAAGAATCACCTTCTCGCAGCTCTTTCTGCCAAGTTCGTTTCATCACCTCTTATTTTTTTATCTTATTAAAGTGACAGATTATCTACGGCCACCACCGCCACTTCTCGATCCGCCGCCGCTGTAATTACCACCCCCACTATTACCTGAGCTGCTGCCGGAACTATTGCCGGAACTACTGCTTCTGTAGCTTCCACTTGAAGAAGAAGAAGGAGTATAGGATGGTGTACTGCCAGAATAGGAATTGCCTGTGCTATACGAGCGGCTTGAATTCGAATAGGAATCATTCGAATAGCTTCTGCTTGAACTGGATCCTGAACCACTGCGCGTCGTGACAGGTGTCGATGTACTGCGGGTTGCAGTACCAGTCACGGTTGTCGTACTTCTGGTCGTAGTCGGACCAGAATAGGTACGGGTGGTCGGATAGTTAGAATACGATCTAGACGTCTGATTATCGGATGTTCTTGTAGTCGGACTGCCTGTACCTGTTGCGGTCGAACGGGTTGACTGAGATGTTTGGTAACTCGAACCAACTCTCGTTCCGTAGGAGGTTGCACTTCTAGTACCATAGGTTGTAGCTGAACGGGCAGAAGTGATGCCACCCGAAGTTGTACGTGAGCCCATCGAAGTAGCAGACCTTGTTCCTGCATAAGAAGCAGAACGGGTTGCCAAATTATTCAACGGTGTGCGCGTTGCCCGGCTGCCGACACTTCCGTCGGCACGGGAAGACCCGTTGTTAGCAGCAAGACCGCCGTACAGAAATTCACGTTGGCTACGGTTCAAACGATTGTGGTTGTCGTTGAAGCTTGCCCAATGCCCGTGACCGCCACCGTAATAGCCGCCATAATAGCCATCGTAATACCAAGGATCATAACCCCAACCATAGCCATAGATCCAGGGATCGTAGCCCCAGCCATAACCATAGCCACCATAATACCAAGGATAATAGCCATAACCATAGCCGTTTCCGCAATACCAGGGATCATAATAGCCATAATAACCCCAACGGTTCCAGTATCGTCCGTATGACGGATAGTAGAAACTGTCGTAATAGAATGGGCTCATCCATGACGTGTAACCGTCAACGTAATACACATCAACATTCGCTCCATCCTGTACATATATATTCAAGTAATCGCCGTCTGTAATCTGCGTAGTAAAATCCGGATCATGAAAACGGCGGATACGTTCGGAATACTCATATGGCTGCTGATCTTCCGTATTTCCTTCAGCCATTGAATCCGGTACAGTAACTGCCGTATCGGCACACATTGCGTGACGATTGTATTCATCAACATCACGTAGATTATTGACAGACAACGTTCCTGTATTGTCGTACACGTTAACAGAGCCCCTATTGACAGGCTGTTCTTCGGCAGCCACATTAGACTGAGTTTCCTTAGCTGGGGCTATATCTGTCTTCGGATCGAAATACAGGTCATCCTCATAATAGGATTGCGCTCCTGCAGGCAAGGCAAGCAGAAAAGCGACTGCGGGGATAATCATCCATTTTGTTTTCATAATGGCAGAATTTAGATGCGGTATATCTATTTAATGGTTATCTTTGCAACGCTTAAAACTAACCACTCAATTAGCCATATACCTTATACTACAAAGATAGTTTTTTTGGCTAAAGGTTTACAGGGTTTCCAATTATTTAACAAAATACCCCGGTGAATTATTTTGAATACCGTTTTTTTGTAAAACCGGCCAATCCGGTAGTCAATGAAGTGCTTCCGACCATACTCGGCGAAATCGGATTCGAGAGCTTTACCGAAGACGAAACCGGTCTAACAGGTTACCTTCCAGAAAAAAAAGTCGATGAATCAGTCCTTCAACGTACAATGCCCTCTTCGTTGTTCGGTTCGGCCATTTCCTGTACAATAAACCTGATCAATGATCAGGATTGGAACCAGGAATGGGAAACGCATCAGTTTCAACCCATCGTCATCGGTAACGACTGTGTCATACATAGCTCTGCTCATTCAATCCATACGTCAGCGACCTGGAACATTACCATCGACCCGAAAATGGCTTTCGGAACAGGTTATCACGAAACCACCTGTATGATGATCCAAGCATTGCTCAAAGCGGACGTTCGGGGCAAATCCTTCCTGGATATGGGATGCGGTACAGCTGTACTGGCCATCCTGGCCGCCATGAAAGGCGCCACCCCTGTCCTTGCTATCGATACAGACGAATGGGCCTGCCGGAATGCGGTATCAAATACCGGACTTAACCATACAGAAACCGTTCAGGTGCTGACAGGCGACGCAACATTGCTCTCAGGAAGACAACCATTCGATTTTATTTTTGCCAACATCCATCGGAACATTCTGCTGGCGGACATGCCTGCCTATGTCAGTGTCATGCACACCGGTAGCGAGCTGTTTTTGAGCGGATTTTATGAGAAAGATATACCAGCCATGTGTGAAAAAGCGGAAAGTCTTGGTCTGAAGTACGTCTGCAGCAGTACCAAAAACGACTGGGTCGCTCTACAGTTTAAACAACTCTAGACAAAACAGCTATACCTCTTTAACCTGATCATATTTTTTTGTTTAAGGAAAGAGGCAACGCCGCATGCCTGGATTTTTGTTCATTCTGAACAGAAGTTTTGCGAGACTCGGCATATCCGAAATAAACT
>JAUZOU010000237.1 GCA_030706285.1 Bacteroidota bacterium | reverse complement strand
CTTCAGACAGTTCATCCAACGAGCAAAATAGTATCTTTGCGTTTATTTGCTTTTCAACCATGTTTTCTCAATTTATAGCAAAAGTAAACAAAATAACGTCAAACAAATGAATTTACGGTTTTTGCTTGGTCTTTTTCTCACCATCAATGCAGTTGGACTTGTTGCTCAGAATCGACTCAAACCCTATGATGAATACATTGCCAAATATGCACCCTTAGCCCAGGATCAACAACGGCGACATAAAATTCCTGCCAGCATCACGCTGGCTCAGGGATTGATTGAATCAGGCGCCGGTAAAAGTGAGATGGCTGTTGCCTCAAACAATCATTTCGGCATCAAATGCCACAACACCTGGAAAGGAGAATCGGTCACCTTTTTTGATGACGGGGTCAACTCTTGTTTCCGTAAATACGACAAAGTGGCCGATTCCTACGAAGATCACTCTATGTTCCTGGTTAACAGTGCCAGATACCGTGGACTGTTCCTGCTGGACTTGACCGATTATACCGGATGGGCCAGAGGCCTTCAGAAAGCCGGGTATGCCACCGACAGACAATACGCAGACAAGCTGATCAAAGTCATCGAAACCTATGATCTGAATGATTACGTTAAAAACATCGGCAGCAAACGGGAAACCAGAGCTGAAAAACGGGCAGAAAAAGTCGCGAAGGAAGGGAAAATCAGGAAACCGCGCAAAACCAGAACCGTGAAAGTAAATGGCCTTGTTGTCGATTCCGTGGATTTCACCAGCGACATTATCCGGAACGCCAAAGACTATAACGCCATGCAACCCACCTCATCCGGCTCATCCATCAATCCGCTCTCGACACATGTGATCGGCTACGTTGGGCTGATACCTTGCATCAAGGCAAAATATGGCGATACGTTCGCTTCCCTCGGAGATGAATTTGGTCTGAGTGCGCGCAGCATCCGCAAATACAATGATGTCGAAGACGATTACAAGCTGGTTCCGGGAGAAACTGTCTATCTGGACAAAAAATCGACTTGGTGGGAAGGTGAAAATCCTCTTCATACGGTTGTTGCCGGAGAAACCATGCGCGACATCGCCCAAAAATATGCCCTGCAACTCAAGGCATTGTACGACATGAACGATATGAAACCAGGAACACCGGTCAAAGCTGGTCAACGCATCAAGCTCAGAAATCCGGAAAAGATGTCCGCTTTCTGGAGAGCTATGCACCAGACGGCCAATACACCAGACTCGACAGTAGCTCATTAATTATCAATAATAGAAACAGAATAAAACACTGGCGTACAAACCTCATTTGTACGCCAGCTTTTTAAACCAACAGACAACTATGGAACAATCCGGAAAAATCACAAAACTACTTCCTTTACAAAGTGGTCAAGGTAAAAACGGCACCTGGAAAAAGCAGGAATACCTACTCGAATACGGCGACCAATACCCAAAAACTGTTTGCTTCAACCTATGGGGAGATAAGATTGACCAATATGCCCTTAAAGAAGGAGATGTGGTCAATGTTTTCTTTGATGTTGAAAGCAGGGAGTTTAACGGAAGATATTATACAGACGTCAAAGCTTGGCGAGTTGACAAAAATCAAGGCGAAAATGCCGGTTTGGAAACGGCCGGTCAGAACGCACAGGCTGGTGAATTCGGAACCCCTGCCCCCGATTTTTTGGCGGGTGGCGAAAAAGATGACCTGCCATTCTAAGGGTTTCCGGTTTACTTTCTTGTACCCTGCTTAATTGTACATTTTAATTTTTAACAGTACATTTGTTGTTTAGTGAATTCATTTTCACCACAATCAGAAATTTGTTACAATGAGAGTTACACGCATTTTTGATCTGCTGGATCAATACAAGGAGAAATATCCTGACCAGAATTATGTACTGGCCGGAAAGGTCAACCACAAATGGGTTAAATACACCCTTCAGGAATATATAGATAAAGCAAACACCGTTAGTTATGCCTTCCTAGCCAAAGGCATCAAACCGGGTGATAAAATTGGTGTCATCAGTGCGAACCGGCCTGAATGGAATTTTTTTGACATGGGTATCATGCAGATGGGAGCTGTCAGTGTTCCCATCTATCCGACCATCAGCGATGCCGATTACGTGCACATCCTAAACCATGCAGAAATCGCCTATTTGTTTGTGGACAGTAAAGAATTGGTCAGAAGGCTGGAACCCATCTTGGAAAAAGTGCCTCACTTTAAAGAAATCATCTGCTTGGAAAAAGCCGAAAAAGCCATCCTGCTAAGTGACTTCTACAAACTGGGTGAAGAAAACCAGGCTCCTGAAACCCTGAAAAAGCTCAAGGATGCCGTCAAACCGGAAGATGTGGCCACCATGATCTATACCTCGGGCACGACAGGATTACCTAAAGGCGTCATGCTCTCTCACAACAACATTTGCAGCCAGTTGGATAGCCTGTATGTCATTCCTTCTTCCTGGAGCAAAGTCGGATTAAGTTTCCTCCCCTTATGCCATGCCTACGAACGCATCATCATCTATGTCTATCATTACCTAGGTTTTACCATCTGGTATGCCGAAAATTTGGGTACGATTGCAGAGAACATCAAGGAGGTTCATCCGACTATGATGACTTGTGTTCCAAGGGTGCTGGAAAAGATGTATGACAAGCTGTATCTGGCCGGGAAAAAACAGAAAGGCTTCAAGAAAAGCCTTTACTACTGGGCTTTCAATCTGGCCAAGCACTATAAACTGGATGATAATTCAGCCTGGTACAAGCTGAAATTCAAACTGGCCGACCGGCTCATCTACAGTAAATGGCGTGAAGCCATCGGCGGGCACTTCGACATCGTCGTATCCGGAGGCGCTGCCATTCAGAAACATCAGGCAGCTTTTTTCAATGCGATCGGCATGCCGATTTTCGAAGGATACGGCTTGAGTGAAACGTCTCCCGTCATCGCCGTCAGCCAGCGTGGAAAAGGCAAACGGGTTGCAGGTACCGTCGGGCCGGCTTTACCAGGTGTCGAAATTAAGATTGCCGAAAATGATGAAATCATCTGCCGGGGTCCGAATGTCATGTTGGGCTACTACAAAGATCCTGAACAGACAGCCGAAGTAATCGACAAGGATGGCTGGTTTCATACCGGTGACACCGGGAAGCTGACACCGGAAGGATTGCTGATCATTACCGGACGCTTGAAACACATTTTCAAAACCTCGTTCGGAAAATACATCAACCCATTCCTGATCGAAGAACAGTTTTGTAAATCGCCCTTTATCGAAAACATGGTTGTGCTGGGTGAAAATCAGAAATATGCCGCAGCCTTGATCAATCCCGATATGACCTATCTGAAGGATTTCTGCAAACGCCATGAGATTGCTCTTTCAGCTGATGAGCAACTGACAAACAATCCTCAGGTGCTGGCTATTTATAACCGGGAACTGAAGAAGTTCAATCCGTTATTTGCGCATTACGAACAGATTAAAAATTACACATTGATCGCCGACGAATGGTCTGTTCAGAACGGCATTCTGACTCCTACCCTTAAGGTAAAGCGTAAAGTGATCAAGGAAAAGTACAAAGAGCAAATCGATGGGTTGTTTGCCGACAAACTGGGCGAAAAATGAACAAACCCATAGCAAGCCCAAAGGATTGGGGTATTGAACCATTTTATTAATAAACCTGTCAATCCTGTCCTTTTTATAAACAGTGTTGAATCGTTGCGGAAAGCAAAGAATCAAATTGAAAACTCGTGGAGTTCCCTCGAAAAGGATCAACTGATTAGTCGGCTTATGAATAGAAGCCGGTAGTGAAGCGGGCACGGGCAGGCTGCGGCGACTATGAAGAAAAACGTTTAGAAAACCGGGGTGAGTGAGGCGCCCGGAATTTTCGTCTTCCGAGGAGCGAAGCGACGCCTCGAAAATTCAGCCGAACGATACCCGGTTTTTAGTTTTTCGAATCGGAGCAAGTAGCGTATTCGGGCTAGCGGAACGGCGACTTAAAGTAACCGCCCGATCGACACCTTCCCTATAGCTACTATTGAGAATCTTAAACTTTCTGCTGATCGAGATGAACGCTTAGTCCACAAGTTTTCAATTTGATCCAAAGCAAACATAAAATTAAATCCAGTCTCATCTGTTACGAAGGCACGGATAATCGAACATAATCATCTTCGCAGATGTTATTTTTCCTAAATTGTAATGCGTATAGCGTCCTTTCTACTTAACTTTACCCTTTAATGATCTAACAGACAAACCATGCCAGGAATTAAACGGATAGTGCCCAAATGGTTATACAATAAGTTTTTCTTACAGTCACTGCTGGCTCTTTTCATGGTCGGCATGTGCGCTTTCTTTATTAGCCACGAGCATCTTGAGATGGTTAAAATCAGAGAGCAACTGACCGAATGTAATCCATGGTATGTGCTGCTGGGGTTGGTCTTGACCGTCTGTTATGTCCTGTTGATGGGGTTGATTTATATCGAAACATTCAAATCGGTCGGCAAAAAGGTGTCGTTCAGCAGCACCATCAAGCTTTACCTGAAACGAAATGTCTTAAGTGTGTTTCTCCCGGCCGGTGGATTCTCTTCCCTGGTCTTCTTTACCAAAGAAGTCGAGAACGAAGGTGCGACCAAATCGCAGATACACCTGGCTTCTACGTTATACGGCTTTGTCAGTATGGCCTCGGTGGTGGTGGTGGCTATTCCCATCGTCGGTTATGCGGTTGCCATGAACAGTGTTCAAAAATCGGCGTTCTGGGGCTTTATCGGATTGGTCGTACTCACCTTTCTCTTTGCTATATTACTGTACTCGTTGATCAAACGGACCTGGGCCTACAGGCTGCTCAGACAACTAAAACCAGAATGGGCCATTTCACTGGACGAAGTGATCAGTCAGAACATCCGTCTGAAGAATGTACTGATCGGATTGTTTTTTTCGGTTCTCATAGAAATCATCGGTGTGTTGCATTTGTATGTGGCCATGCTGGCCCTTGGATGCGAACCATCCCTGATGGCCGCCATGTTCGGCTACGTCACGATGGTGCTGTTACTAATGGCTTCACCTTTCCTGCGTGGTCTTGGAGCCATCGAAGTGTCAGTCACCTACATTCTCGGCCAATATGGCTATCCCCTCGTATTGGCGTCTGCCATGACCTTGTTGTACCGGTTCTTTGAATTCTGGCTGCCGTTAGCT
>JAUZOU010000236.1 GCA_030706285.1 Bacteroidota bacterium | reverse complement strand
GTTTTGACAATATCTGTCAGTGACATGTCCTCAAACTTGGTACCTGGAATCAATTTATTCAGGTTATCCACATACGCTTGATGGTGTTTACCATAATGAAATTGAAGCGTTCTTTCGCTCAGAATGGGTTCCAACTCATTCTGTGCATAAGCGAGTTTTGGCAATGAATGGTTCATAGGATCACTTTTAAAACGTTTATGGTAAGTTTAACTAGTTGATTAACGTCCTATAAGATACTGCATAAAAATAAGCGATTTAATTTGAAAAACAATGATTCTTTATCAAAAAAATGCCTTTGTATCCACTACAGTCATTCGATACAAAATTCAATTTTCAGAATATCGGATAGTGGCAGCTGTCCTTTCCGGGTTTGAATTTTTTTATACCTTTGTTCTTCGTGTAAACCAATCAATTAAGTGAAAGAACTACTTGATAATCTAAACGATAGCCAAAAGGAAGCTGTGTTGTTCAACGATGGGCCTTCTCTGATCATTGCTGGAGCAGGTTCAGGAAAAACACGCGTCCTGACCTATAAAATAGCAACCTTGCTGAAAAGCGGTCTTCCCCCATGGAGCATCATGGCGCTGACATTCACGAATAAGGCCGCCAGAGAAATGAAGGAACGAATCGCCCAACTAGTCGATCCAGCATCAGCGGCACGCCTTTGGATGGGGACATTTCATTCCGTTTTTCTTAGAATCCTTCGTTCCGAAGCTTCAAGGTTAGGCTATCCATCCAACTTTACCATCTACGATACGACCGACAGCAAAAACCTCATCAAGTCAATTATCAAGGATATGGATCTGGACGATAAAGTCTATAAGGTCAATCATGTCCAAGGCCGTATTTCTTCAGCTAAAAACGACCTGATCTCTCCGGAAGCCTATGCCGCCAATTCCGAAATACAGATTGAGGACGTCCGGTCCAAACGGCCTTTGATTAAAGAAATCTACCTTCGGTACACTGAACGATGCAAATTGGCTTCTGCAATGGACTTTGACGACATTCTGCTGATGACGAACATCCTGTTCAGAGATTTCCCTGATGTCCTTGCTTCCTATCAGGATCGTTTCAATTTTATTCTGGTAGACGAGTATCAAGATACAAACTTCTCACAATATCTGATTGTCAAAAAGTTGTCAGACAAACAGCATCACATTTGCGTCGTGGGTGACGACTCTCAAAGCATTTATTCATTCAGAGGTGCCAACATTGAAAACATCCTGAACTTCAGAAATACGTATCCTGAAAGTAGACTCTTCAAACTTGAACAAAATTACCGTTCAACCCAAATCATTGTTGAAGCAGCCAATAGCCTGATCGCCAAAAATAAAAGCCAAATACGCAAACATGTTTTTTCAAAGAATGACAAAGGTTCACGCATTCCGGTGCTGATTGCCTATTCCGACCTGGAAGAAGGATTTATGGTTGCCAACAAGATCGTCGAAATGCGGCTGACTTCGTTGGATAACCTGAACGATTTCGCCATTCTATACCGCACGAATGCCCAGTCACGTATCTTTGAGGAATCACTGCGCAAACGAAATCTGCTCTATCGTGTTTACGGAGGTCTGTCTTTTTATCAACGAAAGGAGATCAAGGATGTGGTCGCCTATTTACGGTTGTTGCTGAATCCAGATGATGAAGAAGCCTTTAAACGGATTGTCAATTATCCTCCAAGAGGCATCGGTGAGACCACTCAGCAAAAGCTCATCGCTGCAGCCAATGCACACAAGACAGGTATCAGCAACATTGTGGAACATCCGTTGCAATACGAGGTCCAACTCAACTCAGGAACAGTCAAAAAGCTGGAAACATTTCAAGCATTGATTCAGAAGTTTCGCCAACAGATTTTTGAGAAAAATGTGTACGAGATAGCTGAACAATTGCTGCGAGAATCGGGCATTATCAATGACGTTAGTCAGGATACCTCCTCCGAAACAATCAGCCGGAAAGAAAATTTGCAGGAATTGCTATCCGGTATGAACGAATTTGTCAATTCCAGACTGGAAGAAGGTAATGAAGCTGTGTTTCTAAACGATTACCTATCTGAAATTTCCTTGCTGACCGATCAGGATGAAGAAAAATCCGCCGAAGGCGACCGCATAACCCTTATGACCATACACGCAGCTAAAGGTCTGGAATTCAAGAATGTATTCGTCGTCGGTCTGGAAGAAGATATCTTTCCGTCCGCCTATAGTCTGGATTCAGAACGGGCATTGGAAGAAGAACGTCGCCTGTTATACGTAGCAATGACCAGAGCTGAAAGAACTTGCCTATTAAGTTACGCCAAAAGTCGCTTCAGAAACGGCCAAATCAATTTCACCAAACCAAGCAGATTTCTGGGCGATCTGGATCAAAAGTTACTCGACATACCGTCTGAATCTTCCGCTATGGCAAATACAGGTACATGTAGCTGGGATGAAGAACGTTCCGGTAGATTCGGGACTTCCCTGTTTGGGCACAAGTCAGATCACTCAGTTTCGGAACGTTCCGGATCATATGGCAACCCATTCGCCGGAGCCCGTCTCGGTGAGCAATCAACAGGAAGAGCAGGTTCTAAAACCGGAAATTCCACTAACCGGCAAAGACAATCAACAACCGGACTAACCGCCAATCCATTATCAGTCAAATCAAGAACTTTATCAGCCAGCTCGGACAAATCGCCGGTCAAACTACCATCAGCAAGTAGACCATCTACAGTGACCAACCAATCAGCAACCATTCAAAACTATCAGGATCTGAGCGTTGGACAGCATATATTACACGAACGCTTTGGCAAAGGAGAGATCATGACCATCGAAGGCAAAGGTCCTGATTGCACCATCAACGTCCAATTCGAACATTCCGGATCCAGAAAATTACTGCTTAAATTTGCCCGGTTCTCATTATTAGATTGATCGTCATATGATAGACTTCAGCACCATCCACTCTCCGGCCTATGTACTCGACGAAACACTGCTTCGCCGGAATCTCAGTTTAATCCGTTCGGTCAAAGACCGTTCCGGAGCAGAAATCATACTGGCCTTTAAGGCATTTGCCAACTGGAAGGCATTTCCAATCATCCGGGAATACATTCCCTACGCAACGGCCAGCTCCATCAACGAAGCCAGACTCGCTTTTGAAGAAATGGGCTGCCTGGCACACACCTATAGTCCTGCCTACACCGAGGAAAACTTTCCGGTATTCTTGAAGTATAGCAGTCATATGACTTTCAATTCTATAAGCCAATACAACCGCTTCTACCAGATGATTCAGGCTTATACAGATCATCCCGTTTCCTGCGGCCTACGCATTAACCCAGAATATTCAAGTGTCGGCACCGATCTGTACAATCCCTGTTCTCCAGGTTCCCGCATGGGCATTATAGCAGAGAAACTAGGCAAAAGTTTGCCTCCAGGTATCGAAGGATTACATTTCCATACATTGTGTGAATCAACGTCCTACGAACTCGAAAAAACACTGAACGTGATCGAAGCCCGTTTCGGCCAATTTTTGCCTAAACTCAAATGGCTGAACATGGGGGGAGGCCACCTTATGACTAAAAAAGGATATGATGTAGACCATTTGATTTCCGTCCTGAAAGCCTTCAACGTCAAATACCCCAACCTGCAGCTTATTCTGGAGCCAGGCAGTGCCTTTTTATGGGAAACCGGGTACTTACTGTCAACAGTGGTCGATCTTGTCGAAAACAAAGGCATCACGACAGCTATTCTAGATGTATCATTTGCCTGCCATATGCCAGACTGCCTTGAAATGCCTTACAAGCCCAATATATTTGGAGCCATCGATCAGGCTCCTGGCAAACCGACCTATCGGATTGGAGGAAACAGTTGTCTGGCAGGCGATTTTATCGGCGATTGGAGCTTCGAAAAGCCACTCAACATAGGTGATCAGGTTATTTTTATGGACATGATCCATTACACGACAGTCAAAACGACCATGTTCAACGGTATTTCCCACCCCTCCATTGTCTTTGTAACAGCAGATGGTAACGTTTTGATTTGGAAACAGTTTACATACAACGATTATCGGAATCGAATGGATTAACACCCACCACACGCCCTATCACTGGCATTTTTTTATAAAAATTCGTCTGTATGGCTTGTGGAATTTAAAAAATTGCGTACTTTTGTAACCGCAAAAACGAGACAGTATTTACGGAAAGCGTTCTGACAACTCGAAAGCAACTATCATGCGAAAATAGCTCAGTTGGTAGAGCACGACCTTGCCCTCTTGAAATCAACACGGATTTCCGGCCTTGGCAAGGAATCGAAGGAAAGAGTTCCGAGTATCAACTTAATATATCATGCGAAAATAGCTCAGTTGGTAGAGCACGACCTTGCCAAGGTCGGGGTCGCGGGTTCGAGTCCCGTTTTTCGCTCAAAGGGCGACGGAGGTCGCCTCTTTTATATAAAAGATGTCGCTCAGGTGGTGAAATTGGTATACACGCCACTTTGAGGGGGTGGTGGGCGGATCGCCCGTGTGAGTTCGAGTCTCATCCTGAGCACGCTCCTTTTTTATATAATAATAGATTACCTTGCCCAGATGGTGAAATCGGTAGACACGCTAGTTTCAGGGACTAGTGGCCGCAAGGCTGTGCAGGTTCGAGTCCTGTTCTGGGCACAATGTTCAAAATAAGCTATTGTAATTCAATGAGTTATGATGGCTTATTTTTTTTTGTAGACATATAGTCGTCATAACTCCGGTTTTAGAACCTTTAAAATTGAGTTATGATAATTGTATGCAAAATTCTTTCTCACCCGATCAATTCGCCAAATTCCATCTGAATTAATGTATCACTCTTCCATAATTATTTGCATTTAAACGACATATCCTCAAAGATTGACCGATTTTTGTCATTGTAACTTATCTTGTTATTGGAAATGAAAGTCTTAAAATAATATCTTTTTTATATTATTTATTTTATTTATCTTAGCACGAGTGTCCCGTTAAACTCTAAAGCTTATAAAAATCTGCATTATAGCTATGTGTATTCTATATTGAGATCAATTTCAAATTTCAAATCGAAAAATAAATACAGAACCGTATCATGTTGTAAATCAATAATAGATTGTCTTTTCTAAAAACTTAACGAACAGTAGTGTTATCTTAGCATAATGAATTTTGTGTCGATCTATCGTCCTTTCCTGATAAGGATAAATAG
>JAUZOU010000235.1 GCA_030706285.1 Bacteroidota bacterium | reverse complement strand
TCGCTGGTTGATGTGCGGTAGGCATACCATTGGTCGAGTGTCCATTCATCCGGATGCATGGCCGGATCGTTGAGCAACATCGTTCCAAACCAGTATAAGCTTTCCAGGGTGCGCACGGATGTGGTGCCTACGGCAACGATATGGCCTTGGTTGGCAATCAGGTCGTGCAGGAGGTCTTTGTCGACAGAAATGAATTCGGCATGCATGCTGTGCTGCATGAGGTGCTGTGATTTGACCGGGCGGAAAGTACCGGCTCCAACATGAAGGGTGACCTCGCGTCGGAGAATGTGTTTCTTGTCAATGTCTTCCAAAACCTCCGGCGTGAAATGCAGACCGGCTGTCGGAGCGGCCACTGAACCGTCAATTCTGGAATAAACGGTTTGGTAGTCTGTTTCATCACTCTGTTCCGAATCTCGGTTCAAATAGGGTGGTATGGGGATTTTTCCGGCGGCCTCGAGCAGGTCTCCGAAACGGATAGCCTTTACATTGACGGTTTCAGACTGAGTCGAACCAGCCTCTCCGGTAAGATTCCAGGTGAATCTGATCCGGTGGCCGGTGTTGACCGGCTCAAGCCGTTCAGCCTTGAGCATGATCCGTTGATTGTCTATGAGCAGTTCCCGTTCCAGTATCCCGTGTTTCCATTTCTTCAGGTTGCCGATGAGGCATAACCAATCGCACTGGTGTTCCGACTGGAAATTTTGGGCATAATCGGCAGGCGTTAATGGCTCCAGGCAGAACAGTTCGATCTGGGCACCGGTTTCTTTGTGAAAAATCATCCTGGCATGGATCACCTTGGTATTGTTGTACACCAGCAGGCTGTTGGCCGGAAGATAGTCCGGCAGTTCCCTGAAAATGGTATGGCTGATGGATCCGGAACGATACAGTAATAATTTGGAGGAGTCCCGGGGGCTGACAGGAAATTTGGCGATGCGGGATTCCTCTAACGGATAATCGTAATCCTCAATTTGGATAGCTTGTACTTGCTTGAGCAGTGTCATTCTAACAGATAACTAATTGGCCGCAAAGGTATAAAAAAATGAGGCCATATCCTGTTTGATACAGCCTCTTAAAATAGACCGGAATGAGTTTTAATCAGAACTTATAGCGGATGCTCAAGGCTGCTCCACCATAGCCAAGATCTTTGAATCCGAATGGAATACCCGGACGGGCGTCAAGTGAAAACTGAAGCGGCAGATCCTGCAAGGTATATTCGATACCAATCTGGCCGACGATGGCTGCTCCGATTCCGTCACCAAAGCGAAGGCCGGCACCCGGACCGGCATACCAGGCAAAACCTTCACTCAGATCATCCAATTTCCAGACCCATTGGTAAATACCGGTCAGACCGATACCTCCCCAGTCAAAAAAGCCAAGATCAGCTTCTAAACGATGGTTTTCCTGAAGCGGCTGTTGATAAGATACTTCTGCACCATATTCCGATGCACCGCTGAAACGGAGACCTAGCCCCTTGTCCTGAGCTGTGGCTGTAGCAGTCAATGCCATGCATACAACCGCGAGAGTAAGCAATTTCTTCATGTCGAATAGTTTAAAATAATGACTGATGGAACACCGGAAAGATCATGTCTGCTGTAGAGGTACCTATCCTGTCGGCATTTCCAGTGGTCCAAGGATTCAGAGCAAATATACACAAATTTTAGTTTTTCCCTGTCATCCGAAGGCGATTCTCTTCCACACTGCCTTAAAGATCAGCGTTCACAAATGGCTTTATAGGGGCAGAATTCACAGTGTTTCAGCAACGCTGTCTGAACGAAAGGCTCCTTTGGATCAACCAATCTGCCTACCAGATTGACCAGTTGTTGGTCGAAAGCTTCAAGATAAGGAGCAAAATCGGTCACCGTGGTTTTTTCTTTTCTCATCCCAATTGTAATAAGTGAACTATACTCATCAAAGCCTGCCTTGTTGATGTACAACAGTTGTGGGGTAAGCGTCAGTGAGGAATCCAGATGCTGTAGAATGGAGGAATACAAAAAAATTTGGAAGATGTAATTACCCCGTTTTTCCTGCTGGATAAACAACTCGTCGGTGGAGCGTGGCGTAATGGGCTCTCCGCCTGTTTTATAGTCAATGATGTTCAACCTTCCGGCTTGTTTGTCCATCCGGTCGATGATGCCGCCAATCCGGAAGGCGATGGTTCCGTTTTCTGTGGCCGTTTCACGAATGTCACTAACGAACGTTTCCAGGCCCGCGATGTCAAATGGCGCTCTTGCTGCATCCAGCTTGAGCAGCGTTGTCAGGAAACTGGCGAGCAGCCGGCGCCTGATCAGTTGTTCTCCACTGTAGTCAGGCTTAACGAGGCTATCGGCCGGCAGTTTAAAGAAATCCATCCGCATGACATGATCGGCCAGTTGTTCGAGTGATCGGGTCCCTTTTATCCAGGGCTCCAGGTCTGAAGCGTTGATGAGCCCGGATACTTCTTTGTTTTTTAGCGCGTTGGCCAGAAATTTTTCTTCTCTGGCCTTTTCAACGAGCACGGGATGGCTTTCCCGTCCGGCTTTCCGAAGCAGGATATCCGTATAAATATATTCGGCAGCATGATGGAACAACGTACCGAGCACGGCTCCGTCAATTTCATCACTGATTTCATCCGGCTCTTTCAACCCGGCAACATAGCGGAAGTAGAATTTGAGTGAGCAATCGATCAGACTGTTCAGCGCGGTTGGAGAAAGCGTCTGAGCATCCTTATTTTGGTTAAGGTCGTATTGATGATGAAGGAAACGGATGATTTCAGGCGTTTTGTCAATGCGAATCGTTCTGTCCCGGCTGAGGCTAAGATTGGCATGCAGGTTGAAATGGCTCACCGGATGAGGCGATTCTACCAGCAACTGAAGCATGAACCGGCTCATTTCACCACGGTTCGTGCCTTCTGAGGATGTATTGTATACCAGTGTGATGTTTTCGGCCCGTTGCAACAATCTAAAAAAGTAATAGGCAAAGATGGAATCCTTATGCTCGGAAGTTGTAAGCCCGAATCCTTTCCGGAGGTTATACGGAATGAAAGAGATCTCTCCGCCTGTTTTGGGCAACATGCCTTCATTGACAGAAAGTACCAGCACATTTTTAAAGTCCAGGTTTCGTGTTTCCAGCATGCCCATTATTTGCATGCCTCTGACCGGCTCTCCCGAAAAAGGGATGCTTGTAACCGACATTACTTTTAGCAGCAGTGCCTGGAAAGTTGAGAGGCTGACTACGACCAGGTGCTGGCTGATCGAATCGTTCAGTCTGGCAATCAGTGTGTAACAACGGAAAATGGATTCCTGCAGCAGCGGATCGTCTGTCACTTCCTGAGAAATGGAAGCCTCCCCGGAATCGTCTGTTTCTCCTTGATAGTGGGCAAGTTGTGTCAGTATGTCCATTAATGATGCCGAAAGAGACAGGACAGTTGAAACAGGCTTGAACACGGCCTCCAGAAAATGATCCGGCTGAAGCTCCTGTTTGGATGGTCTGAACACGTTGTTGGAACGAAGGTGTTTTTCCAGTGCGATGGCGTTCGGACTGGCCATCCTGACCAGCGGATGTTGCAGTACGGGTATGACATACCGGTAATTGTAGCGTTCCGAACCATCTTTCATGAATCCGTCGGCGTGAAGCTGGCAAATGCGAATGACCAAATTGCTGACCGGTGTTTGCATGAGTGGGAACCCCATGGTCACATTCAGTTCTGAAATGCAGTCTGGCACGCTATGCAGCACAGGTAACAGTAAATTCTCATTACACAGCACAACGGCTGTTTCTTCAGGCCGGAATGGGCCTTCTGTCTGAACTGGAAGGCTTTTTCCCATGCTATCTGCCGTTGCAAGACCAGATGCTTGTGCCGTTGTCTGACCAGGTGTTTGTGGCTGGTTGCCCGATTGCCGTAATCCTTCGATCCAGTCAGGTAAGTACCTGGCTTCTGCATTTTCGGTGGAAGAGGCAATGAAACGGATGTGTTTAGGTGTTGTGCTGAACGTGTCGAAATTAGATTTGTCCAGTTCGTTGGGGAATTGTTCCAGGTTCTGACGCATGAATCTGCCTGCTTCGTGCTCCTTGTAACGCATATAGAACACATCATAATCCCAGTAAAATAAGGCCTTGCCTGCCTGCTGCAATAGCCGGAAAAGGGTCTTTTCGCATTCATTCAGCACATTGAATCCGACGAACGCATATTTTTCGTAATTAAATCCGGAGACACCTTCAGTCAGCATGTGCTCGACCACACTCCGGTTGACCATGCCCTCATAGGCCAGTTTGTCCGTTTCGAGGCTAGCCCTGAAATTGGTGTAAACCTGCATCAGAATGTTCCAGTTTTCAATGAAACGTTCTTTCAGTTCGGTCTTCCGGTCAGGATTGAAATTTTTGAAAAAATGCCGGATGACTTCAACCTGTTCGTCCGTCAGGTGTTCGAGAGTATCGGTGTAAGCCGCCTGTTCGCGGATATTTCGGAACAATTGGGTGGCATCGGCCCTGTTTTTATCAACGTCGTCGAAGTCGCTAAGTAGCAATTCCCCCCACAGATAGAAATCATCAAAAGCTTCGTCTTTTCTGCTTTCCTGCAGCCAGACCTTATACAATAGGGCCACCAGTGTAAATGAATCGGCTGTTTTCAGTTGGGAATGGCTGCTGAACAGGTCGTTGATGGTCAGGAAGGAAGGCGTCCAGACAGGTTTTCCGGCAATGCGGTACAGACAATCTCCGAAAAATAACTTGGCCCGGTTGTTGGGAAAGATCACCGCCACATCCGGTAAATGGTCACCATATCTGTTATAGAGGTCTTTTGCCGTCAGACGGAGAAATGAATCCATGGCCTTATCGTTTTCTGTGCAAACCATCCGGTTGTTTTTGGTGTTTGGCAGTCTGTTTTGAGCCTGTTTACCAAAAAAGAATGGTTTCCGGTATTTGATTGGCTAAGATACAAGAATGCCGTGAATGTTCAGCAAAAAAATTAAAATGGCTGGTCGCCTCTCCGCTTTTGGCTTAAAGTGAGCTTTGGCGCTGGTTCTTGTGCCAAAATGTAAAAAATGCGGATCAGAAAGGCTTTTTATGTATAAAAATGTGTAATTTCGGCTCGAAATAATGACAATTTGATTTAATCCAGATTTGTTTTATGCTCGATTTATTTGTCCGAAAACCCCTGTCACAGTTGTTTGCTGAAGCAGATAGCAACGAACATG
>JAUZOU010000234.1 GCA_030706285.1 Bacteroidota bacterium | reverse complement strand
CAAAGACCTCATCGAATCGGTTGAAGTCTTTAGCAGGGAACGTCGCTGCATGGAAACATTCAGCAACAAAGATTGTCAGTTCGGATACAGAGATAGTATCTTTAAGAATCAATTGAAAGATAAGTACGTAGTCTGCTCAGTAACTTATCGTTTGTCAAAAGTTTTTTCACCAAACATAGACTACGGGGACGTGGCCAGACGGCTTCTGCAAAAAGGAGAAACATCGCTCACTGCAATCCGTCAGACCATTCTGGAGATCCGTTCGGAAAAGTTGCCTGATCCTGCCGTTACAGGCAATGCCGGTAGCTTTTTTATGAATCCGACCATTTCTGTTGCTCAGTACAAAGAATTGCAGGAACGTTTCCCTGACATACCCGGTTGGGTACTTGACAACGAAAGAGTCAAGGTTTCAGCAGCCTGGTGCATCGAGAAAGCAGGTTGGAAAGGAAAACAATATGGGCATGTCGGCGTGCATCAAAAACAGCCACTGGTCCTGATTAATCATGGCCAGGCTTCCGCCTCAGAAGTGATTGCGCTCTCCGATAAAATTCGCGAAGATGTTGAAAATCTCTTTGGGCTCCAATTAAGGCCGGAAGTGATGTTTATATAAGCTGAACAATGAAAATTACATTTCTCGGGACAGGTACATCCACCGGCAATCCGCAACTGCTGTGTGATTGCCGCGTTTGTCATTCCAAAGACGCCAAAGACAAACGCCTGCGCTCCTCCATTTATATTGAAACACCATCCACCTCGATACTGGTAGATTGCGGACCGGACTTCCGTCAGCAAGCTTTCCGGGCAAATATCCGAAAGATCGACGGGGTGATATTGACGCATGAACATTACGATCATGTAGGTGGACTGGATGACCTGAGGCCATACTGTACATTCTCAGAAATGCCTTTGTTTGCTTATCAAAGGGTGTTGTCTGTGGTTAAAGCATCAATGCCTTACAGCTTTTCTGTTCATCCTTATCCCGGTGTACCGTTATTCGACGTTCACTCGATTCAAAATGAACCTTTTTCGATCGGAGATCTCAACATCATTCCTGTGGAAGTCTTTCATTACAAATTGCCTGTTTTGGGATTCCGGATCGGAAACATGGCCTATCTGACCGATTTCAACTCGATTCAACCATCGGAAGTTACTAAACTGGCAGGAGTTAAGGTACTCATTGTTGATGCACTAAGAGAGGAACCGCATATTTCGCATAACACGCTGTCACAAGCTCTCAGTTTGATCGATTCAGTCAAACCTGATTCAGCCTGGCTCATTCACATGAGCCATGATATGGGGCTGCACGAAGAAGTGGATCCGGCGTTGCCCAAAGGTGTCAGCTTATCCTGGGATGGATTGACCCTGGACTGTTGAAAAGTACTTAAAATGCCTTTTCCGGGTTCCTTCAGCAGATCATTTACCTAAAAATATTTTTCTCTATCAATCCTGATTTTTTTATTATTTTTGTAGGCAAAGTAACCTAATTATGACTTTATGAAACAATCAGCCGATTCAGTGAGATGAACGCAGGTTGTGTTGCATGAGTCCAATTTAATAAAATTAGTATCTGATGAAATTCATAGTATCCAGTTCGGCTCTTCAGAGCCACTTGCAGGCAATCAGCCGTGTCATCAATTCAAAGAACACGTTGCCCGTTTTGGAGTGTTTTCATTTGAGAATTGAAGGACAAAAATTGACAGCCACAGCCTCTGATACAGAGACAACGTTGGTCACTTCTCTCGATTTGATCGAATCAGATGGGGACGGAGCTTTTGCCATTTCGTCCAAAACATTACTGGATGCTCTTCGCGAGTTGTCAGAACAGCCTTTATCCATTGAAATCAATGAGAACAGCCTTGAAGTAACCATCCTTTACCAAAACGGTAAATACAAATTCATTGCCCAAAACGGAGATGAATTTCCAAAGCTCAAGGAATTGAAAGATAATACAGGCACCCTTGAAATACCGGCAGCAACGTTGTCAAGAGGAATCAACACGACGTTGTTCGCATCGGCTGATGATGAATTGCGTCCTGTCATGAATGGCGTGGTGTTGGATATAACGACAGAAGGTATCACATTTGTCGCTTCCGATGCCCATAAGTTGGTCCGTCTGAAAAATTCAGCCGTCAAAGCAGATCAACCGGCAACGCTGATCATCCCGAAGAAGCCAGCCAACTTACTCCGTTCAATCCTTCCAAAAGAAACAGGCATTGTGGCTGTTTCGTTTGACGACAACAATGTGTTGTTCAAACTTTCGAACTATCAGATGATTTGTCGCCTTGTTGAAGGCCGCTTCCCGAATTACAACGCTGTTGTTCCTCAGAACAACCCATACAAAGTCATTGTTGACAGGGTTTCTTTTCTGAATACACTGAAACGTGTCGCTATTTTCGCCAATCAATCGACCAGTCTGGTCAAGGTGTCCATTTCAACCAATCAGATGGAGTTGACTTCACAGGATATTGATTTTTCCACCTCTGCTGAAGAAACAATTGCTTGTCAATATGAAGGTGACGCCATTACCATAGGATTTAAGGCTCAATTCTTCATTGATATCGTATCCAGTCTGGAAACACAGGATATTGTTCTGGAACTGGCAGATCCATCCAGAGCTGGTCTGTTCTTACCGTTTATCAACGAACCGGATGAAGATCTTTTGATGCTGTTAATGCCCATGCTCATCAATGATTGATCTATTTATCCAGAAATATTATTCTGTCTGACCAGCAAGACTGTTGTATGGCAATCAGATACGTTAAAAATGATACTATTGAAAAGGCTGTCTGCTAAAGACAGCCTGATTCTCTTTATAGAAATACGTTATGCAATTAAATTTAAAAAACACCTTGGTGTTCTTCGACCTGGAAACCACCGGTATCAATCCGAATACCGACCGGATTATTGAAATTTCTTATGTGAAGGTTTATCCGAACGGAAAAGAAGAAACCAAAACCTTTCGAATCAACCCGGGCATGCCCATACCAAAAGAATCGACCGATATCCACCATATCACCGACGAAGATGTTAAAGATTGTCCGTTATTTAAGGAAATCGGAAAGGTCATAGCCAAAGACATTGAAGGATGCGACCTGGCTGGATTCAATTCAAACCGGTATGATATTCCGTTACTGGCCGAAGAATTCCTGCGGAACGACATAGATATCGATTTAAGCCGTCATAAATTTATTGACGTTCAGGTGATATTCCATAAAATGGAACAACGCACCCTGAGTGCCGCATATAAATTTTATTGCAACAAAGACCTGGAAGGTGCCCATGGTGCAGAAGCCGATGCCACGGCGACATATGAAGTCTTGAAAGCTCAGTTGGACAGGTATCCGGATCTTAAAAACGATGTGGGTTACTTGTCAGAGTTTTCTACACAAAACAAAAATGTCGATTTTGCCGGGAAAATGATTTACAACGATCAAGGAGTCGAAGTCTTCAATTTTGGCAAATATAAAGATAAACCAGTCGAAGAAGTCCTGAAAAAAGACATTGGCTACTATGGTTGGATGATGAATGGGGATTTTTCATTACATACGAAGAATGCACTGACCCGCATTCGTTTGCGTTCACTAAACAAATAAACTATGTGGAAAGGGAAGCACGTATTATTGGGTATCTCCGGAGGCATCGCTGCCTACAAGACACCAGAACTGATTCGACTATTCGTCAAGGCTGGTGCCGATGTGCGTGTCGTCGTGACAAAAAACGCGCTTGAGTTTGTGACACCATTAACCCTTGAAACACTATCAAAAAACAACGTCTATTTGGATGTATTCGGGCCTGTCAATGACTATTCCACCGAGCATATCTCATTAAGTGACTGGGCTGATTTTTTACTGGTTGCACCAGCTACGGCGGACATCTTGGGTAAGTTTGCCAATGGCATCGCAGATGATGCCCTGTCCACCACCTATCTGGCTTTTAACAAGCCTGTATTCATTGCTCCGGCCATGAATTGCAGGATGTACGCACATCCTGCTGTACAAAACAATTTAAACGTGTTACTGTCCAGAGGAGTAACCTGTATCGGTCCGGCAGAAGGAGAACTAGCCTGCGGTGTCACCGGAAAAGGCCGGATGGAAGACCCCATGACCATTTTCAATGAAGTGTCGGAAACTCTTTCAGGACAGGCGCCATGGAGCGGAAAAAAAGTGCTCATCACTGCTGGCCCGACCTATGAAAAAATTGATCCGGTGCGTTTCATCGGGAATTATTCGTCCGGGAAAATGGGTTTCGCCTTAGCAGAAGCTGCAGCCAAAAGAGGAGCGACAGTCCAGCTGATTACAGGTCCTGTCAGCCTCACCACACAACATCCCAACATCGAACGGATTGATGTTGAATCAGCCCAGCAGATGTATGATGTATGTGTCCGTCTGTTTCCACAGACAGCTATTGGTATCTTATGTGCTGCTGTCGCCGATTTCAGTCCCCAGACGACCTCAGATACCAAAACCAAACGTGGAGAAGATGACCTGACACTCCTTTTAAAACCGACCAAAGACATTGCTGCGACTCTGGGAAACTCCAAAAGAGCAGATCAGGTACTGGTAGGCTTTGCACTGGAAACAGACGATGAACTTAAGAATGCTCAAGGAAAACTTGAACGGAAAAACTTTGATTTCATCGTTTTAAACTCGTTGAAAGACAAGGGAGCTGGATTTCGCTATGATACGAATAAAATTCGTATTCTGAATAAAGACGGCTATCAGTTTGATTTTCCTTTAAAATCAAAGCAAGAGGTGGCTGAAGACATTCTTGATACAATAAATGATTATTTAATTTAAAAATCATATTTACTTAGTTATATTTGTAGTATCCGGATCATACGATTACAGGATATGTAACTATAAATCAGCCGATTCAAATGGACGAAGAATCATCAGAAATGTTTGTTGATCAACGTGATTGCATCCTGTCAATTGATAGGAGCAGTAGTGGAATTTCCATTTCATCCTGGAAACGCATCCTGCTGACAATTGGGATATGGCTTACCATGACATTCCTGTTGCCTGCGCAGGAGCTAAAATGTCGTGTCCAGATCAACACACAGCAGATTTCAGGTACAGACAAATCGGTCTACGACAATTTTAAAACAACCGTTGAAACCTTTATGAACACCCAGCAATGGTCAAGCCTGCAATTGTCCAATGTTGAAAAAATAGACTGT
>JAUZOU010000233.1 GCA_030706285.1 Bacteroidota bacterium | reverse complement strand
TGCCCTGAACAAGGAACTGCGCGACCGCATCTATCCGTTCACCAGACTGAACGGAAAAGACGTCAACACGCTCGTCTTCCCGAACCTGAGCTCAGCCAACTCGGCCTACAAGCTGCTTCAGTCCATGACCGACTGCCAGACCATCGGCCCAATTCAAATGGGTCTGAACAAGCCGATTCACTTCACCGACATCGAAAGTTCCGTCCGTGACATCGTGATGGTAACAGCCGTCGCCGTCATCGACGCCATCGTTGAAGAAAGCAAGAAAAAGAACAACGCTTAATCAGTAGCGGGGCGTCTAACCAGAACGGGACGTCGCTAAACATCAACAAACGGAGGTTGCACGTGATACAGCCTCCGTTGTTGTTGTTGTTAGAACAAACACTACTGCTTTAAAATATAATATCCGCCTGTTTTAGGAGCTCCCCGAAATTCAACGACGTTACTTTCCCTGAGTTTTTGTAAATAACGTTCCACGGTACGTTTTGTGACAGTTGGAAGTTTTTCGCTTATCGCAGTTCCATTAATGCCCTCATTTTCTGAGATTATTTTCAGTATCTCATTTACACCGACATTTACACCGACATTTACACCGACAGCTTCTGTTTTGTGCCGAATAGTAAGTTTGAACACATCGCCATCTTCAATGATAGGCGTAGCCCCATCAACATAAATCGGACAATATTTATACATTTTTTTTACGCCTGAACCTAATTCTTCCACCCAACCAAGCTGCTTGAAAAAATTCGCTATTACTGGGTTTTTAGGATGTGGTTTAAAATTCTCCAAGGATATGCGTCCTGTCATATCTTGCCAAGGTGCTTTCTGTCCCAAAAAGCAATGCAGCTGCCAATGTGTAGCCCTCCTTGCCAGTATGAACATCCTTAAGTCGCAGACGAGCCGACACTAAAATTTCCTCATTTGTCATATCTGCCCAAGCATGGTCGGCACGGTTGAACTTGACCATCTTACGAACCATATCAAACCACTCCGTCTCAAAGTCGCTCATATTCAAATATTCGAAGACCTTATTTTCGGTATAGCTGTCTTGTTTGCGAAGGTATAAGTTTGTAATAAGCTGTTGATTTGTCAGCCTAAAATCGCCGTCCTCGTTTCGATCATATAAATTTCCTTTATATGAATGAGGTTGTGAACTCTCAGGTACATAAATATAAATCACCTTTTTGCCGTCAATATCCACTACTTCGGTAGAAAGGAAAAATGTAGGCGAAATAATCTGCGGATTGTTCATATTGCGAGCCAGCATATCCAACTGCGTCTGAACACTATTTTCGTCAACACCCAAGACTGTTCCATCATCATCCACGCCAAGAAACAAATGTCCACCCTTACGATTCAGAAAGGCACAAATTGTTTCGAACAACGACATAGGCAAGGTAGATGTAGCTTTCTTAAACTCCACCTCAACCCCTTCACCTTGAGCTATTATCACTTTTAAATTCTCCATTCTAACGATTTATGCCTCAATCTTGTACGACAACTTTCATGTCTGACAAAATACACCAACCCGTCAGCACTTTCTCAGTATCGTGTCAATCAATCCCTTCCGAAGGAATCACCGAGGTCGGCACAAATTCCAAATAGTCCATCATTAATAGTAAGGCTGAAGAAGCCCTTCCGACATTAACCACCCTCAACGTGTGTTTCCCTGGTTTATCAAAAACGAATGTCCCAATGATTTTCCGTAGGCTATAGGGACTCAATCGAGCTGTTGCCGCATTATAGCCATACCAATGACCTGCACAATAATAACTGCTCGGAGCTTTCATATAACCATGGCTACGCAGCAACTTGTCATTTTCATAACCATACGGGTCTGTGGCATCAGACCCGGGCATTACCCAACCAATTTCCGGATCCGTGGCATATAAAGATAAATTGACCGTATCACCGCAAACCACATCATCCAGATAAAACAGCGCCTTGCCACGATAAGCCGATGGCTGATACCCCAATCGAACCTCATATGTACCAGCCGGAACAGATAACGTTTTTATTGAAACATCATACTTTCCTTTAAAATTAAATTCATCCCCCTGAAAATCTTCATAAGCGACGCACGCACCCAAATACGTTGTACGAGTGTCTGTTGAATAGGTCAAACCATCCAAATAACCGACCGGAAGCAGATAGGCATGTGTCTTTCCACGCGTTGCCGCCACTCCTGCCGGATTGTTTCCCCGCATATTGTTGGTTGCCAGCTCAGGAAAGAAAGAAGACATATCCAACCTTAACCTTTTTGATGAAATAGCTGTCATAACGTCTTTTGAATAAATAACAGGCTTTGTAAGTTCTTGATAATAGCCATTTAGAGAACCACCCTGATTTATTCGGGACGTAAACCGGACAGCTTTTGCCGGATCACCCATACTATTCAAAAGGCCAAACTGACTTTGATCCAATGTCTGGTCTCTATCCAATTGCACTTCGAGGAGTGTATTGTCAAGCATGGTTTCAATATATTCGAACATGTCATATTGCTTTAATTGATTCGGCATATCAAAATCCTTGATAAACCGGCTGACCGATAACCGCCTGTTCAGGCAATGGTATGCAATAAACCGGTTCAGGTAATTCCGTTTATCAGTCAGATCGGTTACCCCTTCCCCATCAGGATAAACCTGACTATAATAATAGGCAGCCACCTTTTCCAAATCGGACACCGACCGGACACCATCCGGACAAGCCGGACATTCTTTGTACCCGGCCAATACAGAATCGTTGACAACCAGAACCGTATAACCCAACTGCCTGGCAACCGGGTATTCTTCCAGAACTGTGTGGGTCATAGGTATCCAGGGATGAACATTCGGATCAAAAGTATCATCCTGATAAGCAGCCTCTTTCATTTGCCTGGCATAGCCCGTCAATTCATAAGCCTTATAAAACAAAGAAATGCTGGAGTCTTCCGCCATTTCATCGGCAACATTTTTCAGCGTCGAATTCATAAAAGAAATACTGTCAATTTCGCTGAGTGCTTGTTTGAAAACAACCTCACCATTCGACATGACATAAATGGAGTCTTGGGCAGACAGTATACCGATGCACCCAAAAAAGAGCAGAAAAGTTATATAGATGGATTTCATATAATCATATTTATTATTAACACCCCGGTCATATGTAACTCGTATGTCGCAATGATGCTTGGACGCTTTTGCAAACATGCTCGTTTCATAGTATCAATTTTATTTATTCAAGCGGTTCCAAAAGAATGTAATCAACCCTGAATGAACGGCTATATATTTCTTTTTCAGAAGACAAGACTGAACTTACAATTTTAAACTTCTCCAACGGATTTGTGTTCGGATTATGCACGACAGCATAATAGGGTATATTTACCTCCTTAGCAACCTGAATTTTAGTCACCTGGGACGGATTGGTCACTGCCCCCTGTAATAGTAGATTGGTTTTGGTTTGTCCCGTACTATCGATGTAGGTCATAATAAAATTCAGTTTATACGGTCTACTATCAGTCGAATCATCCAGGCAACTGGGAACAAATACCGCATAAACAGCATATTTGTGCGGCTTTAGATTCATAAGACTAAATGTCAACTCAACTTTTTGAAGAAAACTTGTTGCATTCGATAGACATCTTAAATAGCGTCCATTCGATATATCAAAATTCGTATCGCTATTCGAAATGGTCATTGTATCAAGATGAGCAGGATATATGCCAGCGACAGACTCAGCTTCAATTTTAACCGGTTTCAGCACATCAATCGAATCATACTGTCTAAGGTGATTTAACCGGTGTGCCATGCCATTGGATAACCAGATTGTCGAAGTTATGCCACCAAACGCCGTATTGGGATGGTTAAACATCGTACCAAACGTAGATGTCAATGTGCTATCGGTAAATGGAAACCGATAGCTACCTTTAAAGAATAAATCTCTGACAATCATCCATTTTGTATTTTCAATCTGTTTCGTCAAACCACCCTGGCTTAAAGGAGCCTTACAATAGGGGAACAGCTTGTTGTACGCATCCAAGCATGCCTGGTCAGTCGGCAAAATCGCTGTACAATAGGAGTAATCATTCTCGTCATCCAATTTCCCCAGATACGTAAGAATATCGTTGCTGGCCTTGTTTATAGACCGGACAAAAGACCTTAACGTGTCCATTCCGTCGCCCTGTTCGGGAGGCAGTGTGATGAATTCCCAAATATTATTTGGATAGGGTATCTTTTCTTTCAACGTATGAATAATGCTATGAACAGCACAAATATCTGCTTGAAGAAAGTGTGCTCCACCTATCTGATAATCTGTTCCTTGACCGGTAAAATACAGTTTTTTTAAATTCAGCATTCGAATGGACCCATCCCAAGAATGAAGCAATGCAGTAGTCGTTATAGCCTTGTCAGAGATATGATTATCCAGTATCTTACGGACTGCCGTCAGATCATTCAGGTCAACCCCAGCTAAGGCGCCATTAACCGGCGCCCAAATAGTTTTATAATCCAGTTTTTTTTCATAACCGGCTTTCTGCAACATTTCTGCGAAAATACTTAGTTCAGGCATCGACTGAATTGTCTTAAAGACAGTTTCCGCATCTTTTAACGCATAGTAATCGATCGGAACAAAGGTTACACTGTCAATGTCAGTCAGGGGATATCCGAACACAATCTTTCCGGATTTATAGAAAAACAGCGAATCGGTTTTTGCAGACAAAATACTCGAGCAAGCAACCATAAACAGCCACAACAAGATGCCTATTTTCTTCATAACATATATTTTCAGAAAAAAATCAATTCAAGTCATATTCTATCGCTTACTCCTTCTTACAGCTAAATCCAAGGAGGCCACCACCACAAGCAATTGATTAAGATCAATTACTTTTTAGATAACGTATCGTCATCACAAATATAGCTTATAGTTTACTATAAACAAAATACCTTCTTTATTTAAGACAACATTCTGAATCTTTTTACAGTCTCTAAAAATTAGATTTATTTAACACACAATTTCGTCTACTGAAAAAGATCATGCCCATCGGATACAGTATTGAAAAAGACAAAATGGAAGGGTGGAATGAAAAAGGCAATTATAAGCAATACCTTCTTTTGCTGATTGTAGCAGTCATCATCTATTTTACCACCAGCATTCTGTTCAACTCCCTCAAACAACCGCTTGCCATATTATTGCTGATACCCGTTTCCTATGTCGGC
>JAUZOU010000232.1 GCA_030706285.1 Bacteroidota bacterium | reverse complement strand
CCCATATTGTTCATCTTCGGCTGTGTCCGGGATGTGATCGTACTTGCTCCATAGGATTTAATCGCCGGGATATCCCAGGTGGCAAATCGGGCAGCACAATTCCACATTTCGTCGTTAAATTGGCTTTGAGAAATGCCGTTCAACCGCTTATAGGTTTCCACCGGATCTTCGGGCTTGACGGATTTGTTCCACAAGCGGCCGATCATATCCATACCATGCAGGTAACACCAGTAATCCTGAATGAAATAATTATTATAGCGATATGATTCCGTCAGTATATTTTTGTGTACATGGCTCAGATAGTCAGAGAACCACTCGCTTGTAAACTGCTGTGACGGAAACACTTTATAGGCCTGCCATTGGGCGCATTGTTCCCACCAACCGTTTCCTCCCGACGCATTGTTTCCGAATCCGTACATCCAACCGTTGGAATCATTGTTGTCGCAATGAGTCTGATATTGAAAGCAATGGCCTACCTCGTGAGCAATGGTCTGACCGCCTCTTGATGAGAGCGCCCATGAAGTGAGGGTAAGCAGTCCTATCGTATTATCAACGCCGGAACCCGAGGCTTCCCAATCGGTGGAATAGCGAAGGCGGATGATCATTTTATAGGTGTCGGTTTTGGAAGAGCCCTTTTGAATGAATTTCAACGAATCGGAATAAAAGGCAAAACATTTTTCAGCAAGAGCCAGGCAATCGTCAACAATGCTGCCGGGATTATCTCCAAAACCGGGTTCCCAGAACAGGATCCAGTTTTTTGATGGCTTGCTTCGCTCTATTGACCAGTTGTTTGATGGATTATAGACATCGCCCATCATCCAGGTCGGTATATACAGTTGTTTTCCTACACTTCTGGTAACTGTTTTCAAGGAGGTCGTGGCATTGTTGATTTGTGTCAATGTCAGCTCCCGGTTTTCAAGACGAAGCGTTGCCGTATCGATCGCCGTTTGCAAGGTTGAGATTTCATTGGCCTTATCGAGAAAACTCAAAATGAGATTTGCATCATTAATGGCTTTCTGTAAACCGGCATAGGCCTTTAACGAGATATTGGCCGTATTAATCGCGGTGTCAATCGCAGCTTTCGCAGCTGAAACAGCTTCCGGGACAGGCGGATTGGCGGTAGTTGCAGCCTGAGCCTGCGTAATCGCTTGATTCAGTCCATCGGCTGCCGACTGTTGTATCGGTTTAGTCAACAAGGACTGAGCTTCTGCTATTCTGTTGTTGACAGCCACTACCAAATCATTGGTGGTGGAAGCCCCCAAATAGTCCAGCCGGAAATGGTCGAACAATGCCCAGTAGCCATTCTGCTGGAAATCGGTCTTTGCACCGATGGTCAACGCGGCACCTTCGTTCACCAGGATATCCGGCAAACTCAGCTCATAATAATTGTTGGTCGTATTGGTGAACATGATTTCTGCACCCGCCATCGTATTTACATAACCATTTGACGAACCGGTACCGGTATAAGCCTGTTTGTATAAGGAATTGAAAGGCACGCTGACGTCAGAATAACCGGGGGATGTGGCATACAATCGGGCATAAATTGTTTCTGTACCGGCCTTGTAAGCTGCTCCGCCGTCATTCGACGTCGGTCGTTCAAAGCCTTGAGCTTTCAACCGGTATCTTCCTGCAGGAAGACCGTTGATGACCTGATACATATTGAACGTTTTCTGATAGAATTCGACCTCGTGGTAATTCACGGTGCCGGCACCTTCCCAACCGGTAGTGCTATTGCCGTCAAAGCCCGGATTGACAATGAAGCCGGTCATATCCAGGGGCTTTTCCGGCGAAGCATTGGCATACTTGTAGGTCAGCATCGCCTTTTTCAAATCGGCAATCGCTTTTGCAATTTCCGTGGAAGAAGTACTGGAAAGAAATCCCTGAGCTGTCCGGATAGCGGCCTGCAATTCAGCAGCACCATTGGCGGTAACATTATAAAGAGACTGTGCCTCACTGATCACGGCCTGTAACGCTGCGTAGTCTATAACTTCGGTTGCCTCATAAAGCATAAAATCATCAAAGCCCAACCGGTTGCCCAACCAACGGAAACGGGCCATGATATAGCTGTAAGCCGGATTTGAATTGGTAAAAAAAACATAGTTCCGTGTCCATGCGCCACCCCCGTTTACTTGAGCACTGTTAATCAGAACGCTGGGTTCAGCCGAAGATGTCTTGTCATTGGTCAGCGAGGTCTTGAGGTAGACTTCCGAACCGGCCGCTGTTGTCGTGTTCAGGTATTTTGCCTGAAACGAAAAAAGATAGCTCTTGCCTGAGGTAATAGGCCAACCCATTCCGATTGAGCCTGATGAGGTTGAATTTTCATTGGCTAGTCCGATGAGATAACTGGAATTGCCGACGCCGCCGGTCGTTGAGATACTGAATTTGGCGGAAGTCAGTGTTGCTGCCGAAGTGGTGGCATCGGTCCATCCCGTTAAACCGTTTTCAAATCCGGGATTGGTGATTAAATTTCCGCTCAGCAGCTTATATCTTTTACCATCGATGGTCAACGTGTCACCAGCCTGGTTTGTTGCACCGGCATACACGCTGACAAATGTGGTTACTGCAATAACCAAATTTTGGAGTAATCTTTTCATGATCTTAGTTGATTTATGGCCCTGCCAACGTTCATCTGCCTTTGGGACTATTCTCTTCAGACACGCCATTCCATGCTCAATGAACAAAGGCCAAAATTAGGAACAAGAAACCAATGAAGACTGCTAAAAAAAATCAAAAAAGTACGACAAATCGTTCAAAAACCGACTAATCAGCTGATCCATTTTTGGAATAAGCTCCACAAATTTTCAATTTGAGCTGTCAACTCACCGTCGTAGGAGATAGTAGAGTCGTGGTCGGTTCAATAGCCATCATCTGCCAATCTTTAAGAATTTACTATTTACAACGTTTCTCCCATCGCAAATTTTAGCCAAATATAATCCTGGATCCAATGAGCGGACATCTATTAAATTATCAATTGCCAAAAGATTTTTCGTAAGTAGCAGAATCCCTCTTGAGTTGTAAAGATGCAAAATTGCATCAGAGCTTAGGTTGCCTAACTGAATATGCAGAAAATCCGTAACTGGATTTGGGAACAGTAATACCTGTTCACTTGTCAGTGTTTCAATGCCGGTTGCCGGACCAACAACAACAGTACGTATTACGGGCAATGCAGCAGCGTAACTTTCGTTACCTGCCTGCGTGGCAATAATATCAGCCGTACCAACCTTTTTAATTTGGACAAAGCTATCTGTTACAGAAGCGACCAAACTGTTTGATGTTTTAAAAGTCAGAGGCAAACCAGAGGAAGCCGAGGCTACCAGCGCAAACTCAGCATCCCCCACTTTTTTCTGAGAAATAGTGTCGAAGCTTATTGTCTGCCTGGCAATATTTTTCAGCATAAGTATTTGAGAAGGCAACAACGCCTGACTATAAATCCTGAATTCATCCACTGTACCTTTCAACATTGGGTCCGGCCATTGAGATTTACCAATGTAATTGGACTTGGTATTGCCCAACAAAGATGGATTAAGAAACATCTGAGCATTACGTCCGACTTCCATCCCATTCACATACAAAATACAAGTAGTGCCCAATTGAGTTACTGCCACATGTGTCCAGGTACCTGTTGACAACGTGGTCTTGGTTAGTATTTTCAGCTCTCCCGAGTTTCCAGTGTTGGTAATGGCATACCGCATATATCCATCCGTACTTCTTGGAGAAACAAACATATAGGTATTTGTACCTGAACCAAAATCAAAAAGCCTGCACCATTGGTCAATGGCATCCAGTTTTACCCACATTGAAATGGTAAAATCTTTTAGCGTCTGAAATAAACCAGCAGGAAGCGCCACATAGCTAGTTGCAGTCCCATCCATATGAACGCCATTGTTCACTTTGCCTGCAGTCCATTTGGCTAAAGTTTTAAGCGTATCCTTGCGGCTAAACCAAGCATCAACGCCAAATAATCCGGTCGTTTCGTCAAGTGGCCAATAGGCAACCTCTCCAATGTCAGGTTTCGCACTTACTTGTAACGATTCAGCACTTTCACCAAGTGCATTGTTTGATGAAACCCGATAATAATAAAGCTGTCCGTTTTCTACCGTTTTATCTTCATAATAGGCCAAAGATGAAGTATCGATAACCGAATATGGTCCACCACTGATTGTTGAGCGTTTTATATTGTAACTTGTCGTAAATTCCTCGGTCGGTGTCCAGTTTAATGTAACATTCTTGTTTCGAACCGTTGCTTTGAGGCCTGTCGGCGCCGGTGGCAATGTAAGTTCTTTTGTTTTTGCACTTATCTGAATGGAATCCAAACTCTCACCTTTGATGTTTGCCGATTTCACAACGTAATAGTAATCGGTGTTGGCGTCAAGATTTATATCGTCAAACGTTGTTGAAGTCGCTGTCGTTGAAACGGTTGTATAAGGGCCTGTCTCTGACAAAGACCGTTTAACAATATAAGCTGCCGCACTTGGTGACGCTGTCCAACTCAGCCGGATACGGCTGCTGTTAATGGGGGTAGCGGTCAGACCTGCCGGCGCAGCTGCCACATCACCACCACCTTCAGTCGTCACATTCTCAAACAAAGCGGTTGCTACCGAACCGGTTGTACTTCCTCCACATATAGCTAAACCGGCATAGTATTGCGTTGACAAACTGACTGTGGCCGAGCCCACAATTGGCCAGTTGACCCCATCAATGGAATGATACGCTGTAAACACATTCCCAACTCTTTTAAGCCTGTACCAACAAGGTGCAGACGTAAACTGAGCACCTTCTATCCAACTGGTATTGCCTCCTTCTATTTCTCTCCGGCCAAAATTGGTATATCGCTCATAGGGGTCTTGCAGATTTAATGTCAACATCTTCGAGCCGGGGGTCAACTTTTCACGAAACATGATGCCAAACCGGTTGGATCCATCAGATAAATTAACTTCCGATAATCGGGCTGTCAAGGTAAAATCACCCGTCACACGGGTAAATGTATAATTGTATGAATCAGACGAACCGCCAATAGTTGAACCTGTTCCTGTAACAACAAATGTTTTATTTTTCACATTGGCATAGGATGCGGTTCCAGCAACGGTATAACTACCTATATCGTTTCGTGCCCAACCAATAGGAAGCGTAGCACTTGCAGCAATAGACTGAGCACCTGCCACTGAAGATTTTGCGCCTGCCCCCGATTGATTTAT
>JAUZOU010000231.1 GCA_030706285.1 Bacteroidota bacterium | reverse complement strand
GATATAGCTGATGGACGAATTGAGCTGTATCATGGCAATGCCTTTGTCAAGTGCCAGCCAAAGATTGTTGTCCCGGTCGCAGTACATCCCGAGGACCGTATTGTTTGGCAGGACGTTGGCGGTATTGAGTGTCCACACCTTTTGACCTCGTTTGTTGATGGCCGTTACACCGTTCAGAATCGTACCTATGATAATAAGCCCGTTGGGAGCGATCACGGCGCGGTTGACACCGGTCGTCTGAAGTTCGGCATCGGCTTCTGTCTGAAAACGGGTGAAATGGAAGTCGTCATACAGGTACAACCCGTCAGTCTTCGTGACCAGCAGCGATTTGCCCGGATCAACTGGCAGAACGGCAATGACCGGGCTGGTGAGCGGGCAGTTTTTAACCGGCAGGAAGGTATGGCTTCTGGCGTCAAGGTAACAAAACCCTTTCTGATCGGTATGTGTATAGATGGTATTGTGCCAGTTGCTGAAAAATAAAAAGGTGTACGGGCACCGGTAACCGCTGACTCGCCCGTTCCGGTAAGTAAAATAAGAGGTAAACGATTGAAAGACAATGGTTCCGTTGATGTTCAGAATGTTCCAGATTTCGTCATTCTGCATCTGGTAACCCTTTAGCTTTGATGAAAGGGAGGTGTAGGTCAGACGGCCGTTCCCGTCTTTGCTGAAATAGCCGAATTCTTCGAAGGAACCCACGAAAATCAAGCGCTTCCCGGCAACCAACAGGGAACGGACGATCTTGTTTTCAGGCATATGGCAGAGTTCCCATCTGGAACCGTCAAACTGCAATAGGCCCTGGTTGTTGCCGAAATACATGATGCCGTCTTTCCCCTGACCGACTGACCAGTTCTGGTTGGCGGCATTGTAGTCTTTTTTTGTAAATTGAGTGACAATAGGTGTGAATCCCTGGCCGAACAGGTCAATGGAAAACAAGACGAACAGAGTTAACAGGCAGTTCCTCATAGTTTAGATGCCCATGGCGTCGCGGTAAAAATCGAGCATTTCATCGATCAGCGATTTATCGGCTGTCTGGTTTAGACAGATAGTTCCAACATTGGACAATAAGGTGAAGTTGATGGCCTTGGTGTCATTTTTTTTATCGTGGGTCATAGCTTCGTAGAGGAAGGAATAATCCTGGCAGGTAATCTGAAAAATGCCGTACCTGTCCTTGACGAATTGAATGACCTGATGAAGGGTCTGGCTGGGGAATCCGAGTAGTTTGGAGGCTAAATACAGTTCGCAGATCAGCCCCCAGGCTATGGCATAACCGTGCAAAACCGGTTCATTTCGATGGTGAGACAGTGCTTCAAAGGCATGCCCGGCTGTATGTCCCAGGTTCAATGCTTTCCGGAGCCCTTTTTCCTGTGGGTCTTTTTCGGTGATGTCTGCTTTGATCTCAACCGAACGTTTGATGGCGTTCAAAAAAGCCGTATTGTCCGGTTCTTCCAGGTCCAGCGACATCAGTTCTCCCAGATAAGCTTCATCCGACAGTAATCCGTGTTTGAGCATTTCGGAGAAACCGGACAAAATATTGTCCCGGTCGAGGGAATGGAAGAATGGGGCATAAAACAGGACTGCTTTCGGCAGGTGAAAGGCTCCGATTTCATTTTTCAGACCATTGAAATTGATGCCGGTTTTACCACCGACAGAGGCATCGACAGCAGCCAGAATGGTTGTCGGCAGATTGATGACGTCGATGCCGCGCTTGAAGGAAGCAGCGGCAAAGCCACCCAGATCTGAAACCATACCGCCGCCTACATTGAGGAGCACCGATTTGCGGGTTGCGCCGTTTTGACTTAGAAACTGCCAGACAGCCGACAACGTTTCCACGTTCTTATGTTGATCGCCTGCCGGAATGGTCATGAAATGAGCGGATTTCAGGCTGTCCAGGTTGTTGATCAGTGGCAGGCACAGGGCATTGGTATGCTCGTCACACAGCACGTAAACCTGGGTAGGAGCATAGTCTGCAAGCCACTGCTTAAGGCTATTCCGGAGGTTATCAGTAAAGATCAGGTTGGTTGATTGCATGTAAAGCCGGTTTTATATCTATGGGTTAAGTTCAACTTCGTTTGCAACTGGAAAAAGGTTCCAGGGTTTGCCAACGGGTGAATCCCTGTTTGTTTTTTGCAAATGTACTCGATAAAAAATAGTTTTTATGCATGGGTAAACTAGATTTAATCGAGTTTTTATGACATAAATATAGTATTTTCACTCAGTTTTTTACATATTTGCACTAGATCCGGTTTATAAGTCTGTTTATTCAGGCTGTAAATGGATGACCGGTCCGTTAGAATCAGAAGCAATGTTTCACTTACAGATAGAGTCCTGGCCTGATTTTTTCAAACTGTTGTTTGATTCCATTTACTGGATCACCTTGGTTGGTGTGATTCTGGTTGTTGTGCTGGATAATCTTGATCCGGTCAAAACCATTTCATGGGTGTTGGTTTTGATTTTTTTGCCGTATGTGGGACTGATACTGTATATCTTTTTCGGTCAACGGTACCGGAAAAAGAAGATCATATCCAAAAAAAGTATCCGCAAAATTGAAAACAATCCTGCTTATTTGTATGAGGAACTGGATCCCAAGCATTATCCGCCGGCATGTGTGAGCATCATTGCCATGCTTCGGAAAAATAACCTGCATCCGGTTTTTTCAGGAAACAGTTTGCACCTTTACACGTCTGGCCGGGAATTATTTGATGCAATGTTTGAAGACATCCGCAAAGCCCGCAAGTATATTCACCTTGATTTTTACATCATCGAGAGTGACAAGATCGGTTATGAGTTGCAGCAACTACTTATCCGGAAAGCTCGGGAAGGGGTGGAGGTCCGTTTGATCTACGACGACATTGGATCCTGGAAAACGAAAAATTCCTATTTCAGGGAAATGAAGGATTCCGGTGTGCAGGTTTATCCTTTTCTGAAGGTTTTGCTGCCCTATTTGTCTCCGAAATTTAATTACAGGAATCACCGGAAGCTTGTCGTCATAGACGGTGAAATCGGTTATACCGGCGGGCACAACATCGCCGACCGCTACATAACGGGAGCCAACTTCGGTTCCTGGCGTGACAGTCATGTCCGTATTGAGGGTAAGGGCGTTTATGGTTTACAAACAGCTTTTCTCATAGACTGGTATTTTGTGAGTCGTGATTTGCTGACCTCGAAATTTTATTTTCCCGATATTAAGGATAAGGGCAGTTGTTTGGTGCAAATAGCGACGAGCGGTCCGGATACAGATTGGGAGAATATCATGCAAGCTCTTTTCAGCATCGTGAGCAAAGCCAGGAACTATGTGTATCTGCAAACGCCTTATTTCCTGCCTAATGAAAGTTTGTTGACAGCTCTCCAGACGGCTGCTCTGAGTGGGGTGGACGTGCGTCTGATGGTACCGGAAAGGTCAGATACGCCGATTGCCGTGAAGGCGATGAACTCTCATTTTGCCGAAGTGATGGATGCCGGTGTTAAAGTGTATTCATACCGGAAAGGGTTTCTGCATGCCAAGACAGCGGTGGCCGATGATATTCTGTCTACAGTCGGTTCAGCCAACCTGGATTACCGGAGTTTCGAACTGGATTTTGAAGTCAATGCCTTCATTTATGACGCCAAATTTGCGATCCAGATGAAGGAAACGTTCTTGAAAGATCAGGAAGATTGCGTGCTGATCAATCCGGAAGAATGGAGTAACAGGCCCAGGTTAGTCAGATGGACTGAGTCGGTTTGCAGGCTTTTTGATCCGCTGATGTAAAGAACGTGCCGGCGTTTGTGGCAAATGAGTTCACCTCAGTGCTACGCTGGTTTGCTTTTTTGGCAGCCGGAATCGCCCGGTGCCGGTTGTCCCTTATACCGGCTATTTGCTGGTGTTTTTCTGAAAGAAGCTGAAATTGACGCTTCCGTAGGCTCGTTGATCAATAAAGTTGGGGTGGTTGCTGAAATTTGTTTTTTTGGAATGTTCCGTTACCAGCCATCCGTCTTCAGCAAGCAAGGTTGATTGAAAGATCAGGTCCGGCAGGCTGCTTAACCGTTCATCGGCATAGGGGGCATCGGTAAAAATCAGGTCGAACGTGCCGGATGAATGTTTGATGAAATCAAACACATCCCCCTGAATCACGGTCATGTTTCCTGCCTCCAGTTTCTGGATGACGGAACGGATGAATTTCACGTGAAGCGGATATTGTTCGACGCAAGTCACTTGGGAGGCTCCCCTTGAAAGAAATTCAACGCCGATGCTGCCTGTTCCGGCAAACAGGTCCAATACTCGCAACCCTTCAAAATCAATCCGGTTGTTCAACAGGTTGAACAGTCCTTCTTTGGCAAAATCGGTGGTCGGTCTGGCCATCAAGCCTTTGGGTAATTGAAACCGTCTTCCTCTAAACGTTCCGCTGATGATACGCATGATTAGCTGATGAGTTGAAGCGGTTGTTCAGGAATTCCGGTAAATCCGGCTTGTTCAACGAGCTTGATGTATTGGTTAAGTGCTTCAGCCAGCTCCTTGCCTCCGGTCACGACAGTACGCGCCGTCAGCGGATCAAGGTTCAGTTGCTCGAAGCAGCGAAGGCTGAAATAAGTTGCTTCTGAAATAGATTTGACCAGAAAGCGGTTTGAAAAAAGAATGCCGGACGTATTGGCTACAAACAATTCTAGTACCCGTCCGGACTTGCATGCGACAAATGTGGTCTGTTGATGGTTGCCCGCTTCTTTAAATGCCCATTCGGCGAGCTGAAATGCCTGGCTGTAAACCTGAAGGTTCGGAAATAGCTGTTTGTAACAATTCAGTCGAATGGAAGGTATTTCACAGCAGAAAAGTTGTTTCCCGTCACTCAATGGCTGCACAATCAGTTCGCCAGGTTGATCGGGCAGAAACAAACTATTAAAGAACGTCCGTTGCTCAGCTGGATCGGTGATGTCTGCCGGGAGGATCGTGAAACGGTCACTGTGATCGGAAACCACCACACTGAGTGCCTGTATTCCTGCCCAGCCGTTTTTTGTGACAATATCTACGAACTGATCCGGAAAATCGGCCGGCACTTCCAGTGTCAACTGACAGACCGGTGATGCAGGGGCGTCAGCATGATAGAAAACAAATCCATCGGAAGTTGACAGAATGGACAACTGCCTGATTGGTTTGTGATTGTTATTGGCTGTTTCTCCCATTGTTTACAGAAATTGAAACACAAATGTAGCAAATCAATCAGAAACGAACTACTTTTGGT
>JAUZOU010000230.1 GCA_030706285.1 Bacteroidota bacterium | reverse complement strand
TTTTCCAAGGCACAGCCGGTAGAACAACAGCGTCAGTACATGGGGCTGTACACCATGTTTTTGAAAGATGTCAAATGTGGTGATATCAGATATGGGCGCAATTACTACGACTATCAGGAGGGCACGCTGGTATTTATTGCTCCGGGACAGGTCATTGGAATAGAAAAAAATGGTGAATACGTTCAGCCGAAAGGGTGGGCATTAGTGTTTCATCCGGATTTGATTCATGGGACTTCGCTGGGCCGTCACATCAAAGAGTATACCTTCTTTTCCTATGAGGTGTACGAGGCGCTTCACCTCTCGGAACAGGAACGGCAGATTGTGGTCGACTGCCTGCAGAAAATTGATTTTGAATTGCGGCATGCCATCGACAAACACAGCAAGACACTGATCGTAACCAACATCGAGTTACTGCTCAATTATTGTGTCCGTTTCTACGATCGACAGTTTATTACTCGCAGCAATGTCAACAAGGATCTGCTGATCAGGTTTGAAAAGGTATTGGACAATTATTTTCTGTCGGATGCCCCTCTGCAGTCTGGTTTGCCGACTGTCGGTTATTGTGCGGACAAACTGAATATCTCTGCCAATTATCTTGGCGATCTCATCAAAAAGGAAACCGGGAAATCGGCTCAGGAGCATATCCAGCTTAAATTGATTGATGTGGCCAAGGAAAAGATTTTTGATACCAGTAAGTCGGTAAGTGAAATCGCTTATGGCTTGGGCTTTAAGTATCCTCAGCATTTTACCAGGATGTTTAAGAAAAGTACAGGGGTTTCGCCCTCCGAGTTCCGCTTCCTGAACTAACAAGTCTCCAGTCTCAAAACGCTGTGCCTATTGCTGATCATTTTGCTTAGGGTCAACCAATTGCGCTAGCCAATTGCATGCAACTCGATCTTTGTCATCCACGATTCCTGCCAGCCATCCGGCAAAGACGTACGAAAAGCTTTTGAAGACCTGTATTTCTCACAAGTGATTAGTCGATTTTTTTATAATCATGATTAAAATATATATTATATTTGCGCCATATTATAATTATAACGAAAAAAAACGCAAGCATGAAGATTCCCAAAGCCATCAAGCGTAGAGACGCCTATCTATCACGCATAAAGCCTTTTATGAGGCAACCTATTGTTAAGGTGATAATAGGATCTCGTCGCGTAGGCAAAAGTTACATACTTTATCAGCTTATGGAACTTATCCGCAAGAACGAGCCAACTGCCAACATTATTTATATCAACAAAGAAGATGTTGAGTTTGCAGAGATGGACACCTACAAAAAGCTGAATGACTATATCCTCTCAAAATCGGTGGACGATAGAATGAATTACATTCTTGTTGATGAGATACAGGAAATCACTGACTTTAGGCTGGCCATTCGTTCACTGGTATTGGACGAGAACAACGACATCTATATTACCGGCAGCAACGCTGAGATTTTCTCTACCGATTTGGCGAATGAGCTCGGAGGAAGATACATAGAGTTTAAGATTTACAGCCTCTCCTATCTGGAATTTTTGGATTTTCATAAACTACCTAATGATGATCAATCGTTGGAGTCATATATTCATTATGGAGGGTTGCCATACTTGATTCACTTGCCAATGGAGGAAGAGGTTGTGATGGAATATCTCAGCAGTATTTATTCCACCATTGTACTGAAAGACGTTGTGCAACGAAAGAGCATTCGCAATACGGCATTTTTGGAACAATTGATCAGATTTCTTGCAAACAATGTAGGCAGCTTGTTTTCGTCCAAAAGTATAAGCGATTTTCTAAAAGCCCAAAAAGTAGCGATTTCTCCAAATCAGGTAAATGAATATGCGATGGCTCTTGCCGATGCGTTTATTGTACATCGTGTCGGACGGTATGACGTTGTCGGTAAACGCTTGTTTGAAAGGGGAGAGAAATATTACTATGAGAATATGGGCATTCGCCATGTTATTGCAGGATATAACCGCCAAGACCGGGCAAAACGATTGGAAAATATCGTTTATAACCAGTTGATCTATTGTGGATACAATGTTAAAGTGGGAGCTATTGCCACAGAAGAAATTGATTTTGTGTGCACCCGTGGCGGTGAAACCATTTATGTGCAGGTTGCCGCCGAGCTCTCAAAACAGGAGACAATAGCGCGTGAATTTGGTAATCTACTTAGACTAAAAGACAACTACCCAAAGATGGTCGTATCAAGTGAACGTTCATTCGAAAACACCTATGAGGGCATAACGCATTTCTACATCAAGGACTTTTTGTCTTCAACATTGACCCCTACGATCATATAATCGCTACCTGATTTTAGGCAACTGCTTAGTCTCTAAGGGTAGCATTCCCCGCCGCTTGCAACGGAATCAGAGTCCAGGACTTGCCCTGGAGTTCAGACCCTTTATTTAATGTGTAAAGCGGTTGCCTAAAATCAGGTAGTATATATTACAGACTGAACGGACTTGTTTTGACAAACAGCCTGTAATCCTTGATCATGCCTGGCTTGCCGGCTTCAGGGCGCGGCAAATACATTACCCCGGTAATAGTCTGTTCCTTGCCAAGATCGATGACAATCTGATGCGGAAAATCCGGTTTCGTCAGCGTATAGGCGGTATGCCAGTAAGTCGATTCCTGCAGGTCAAAGACCTTGTCGGCTGTGTTGTTGGCATCGGCAGTTTCTTCACTGTCGGCATACAACGCTTTCCAAGGCTCGCGGGAAATCTTGCTGCCGTCGGCACCAAGCACTTCCAGTTCGGCGATGGCGGCCACCTTGTCATTGCCGTAGGAAGATAAGGCCTCAAGACACAGATACCTGGCTGTTAATGGTTTATCAAATTTGATCGTTTGCCAGCCGTTGCCTGGAGCAAATGTCCCGGCGATAACCGGTTTTTCGTTGGTCAGGTCAAGATTCTGGCCTCCTTTGCGGTGAGTGGCAGGTTCAGGGATGCTAAGCTTGTCGAGGATCGGTTTGTCCAGGCCTGCCATGACGGTCTTTTCCGGGGTGTCCAGATCGAGCACGATCACTTCGTTCTCGCCCTTCTTCAACCAGCAACCTGGCATGTACAAGGTTTGTTGAGGCCCTATACGCCAGAAACGTCCGATTTCATATCCGTTGACCCACAGTAGGCCTTTGCCCCAGGTGCTCATGTCCAGGAACGTATCGCCTGGTTTATCGAGTGTAAAATGGCCTCTGTAATAAGCAGCCGGGGTAATTTTACCACCGGAATTCCTGAATACCCGCTGGCTGACATAGTTGTAATCGGATGGAAACGTATAGATTTGCCAGTTTTTCAGCACAGTTGTCTTGCCTTTCGAAATCAGTTCCACCTTATTGGTAATGCCCTTGTAATCTTTGATGGCCTTGCCAAAGTTGATACGTCCCATGGCTTCAACCAAAATATCCAGCCTGGCTCCTTTTTTTAACGGAGGAATGGCAACCGAGTTTTCACCTTTCCGCCGGTCAAGTTTGGCCAACAGTTTGCCGTTGACAAAGACCTGGGCCCAATCATGTACATCCTCAATTTTAAGCAACTTAGACTCACCGGTGGCCGGTAATGTGGTTCGGTAAAGCACAGAGCCCCACGGTTCATTCAAATCTTCCATTGTTTGAATGGTATCGCTCTTCACTACACCGGACAAGTTCTCAAACAAGGGTGACACCTCGGTCAGGTTGAACGAAGGAATACTGATGATCGGATTTGATGCGGGGATCGGTTGGAGCGTATCGCCTTTCGGCATATAGCCGGCCAACAGTTGGCGTAATTCCAGGTATTTAGGCGTTACATTACCCCACTCGCCGATGGGGGCATCGTAGTCGTAGGAACTGCACATCGGTGAAAAACCGGGAGAATTGGCCCCACCCCAATGACCGAACGTCGTGCCTCCATGAGTCATGTACAAGCTGAACGAGATATTTCGATCGAGCATATCACGGATACCGTCAACCATCGCCTTGGCGTCACGGGTTTCATGTTTGCGTCCCCAGTTGTCAAACCAGCCGGACCAGAACTCACTGCACATCAGCGGCGTATTCGGACGCAAAGCGGAAAGTTCGGCAAATTGTGCTTCAATGTTGGCACCTGTTCCGAAGTTGACGGTCCACAACAGGTCGTCCAGTGCGTTATTCTTGAAGTTGGAACTCCAGTCACACTGGAACAAGGGTATATCGGTAAATCCGGACGCCTTAACCATGTCACGGATCTTTGAAACATATGGTTTGTCGATTCCATACGAACCATATTCGTTTTCAACCTGCACCATCAGGATATTTCCGCCTCTGGTAATCTGCAGGTCTGCCAGTTGCTTTCCCACTTCTTTCATAAACAGGCCGGTACGTTCCATGAAATACGGATCTTCGGTACGAAGCTGGATGTCTTTCTTTTTCAGCAACCACCAGGGCAGTCCGCCCATCTCCCACTCGGCACAGACGTATGGACCCGGACGGACAATAACGTACAACCCGTTTTGCTGAGCCAACCTGCAAAAGGCAGCAATGTCTTTCTGACCGGTAAAATCGTAAACGCCTTCTTTTTGTTCATGGTAATTCCAAAAGACATACATACAGATGGTATTCATACCCAGCGCCTTGCAAAGTTTCATACGGTTATCCCAGTATTCTTTCGGAATACGTGGATAATGAATTTCAGCTGCTTTGACAATAAACGGTTTGCCATTTAGCAGAAAGGTCTTGTTGCCAGCTTCAAATGTGCCTTTGCCGGTGATGGCAACAGACGGTGCACCTTGCTGAACCGCAACAACAACCGGCGCTGCAGCCGAAGTCGTACGTATCTCTTGATTGACAGCAAATGCCATACCCGGAACTAGGATTGAAACTAGAAGAGCAATGGCTGGATAATTGTGTTTCATCATACTCGTGATGTTGGATGGTTTAATTCTGCCGCAAAATAGGTAAAAAAAACGCTTTAGACTTCCAAAAATACGCTTCAGACTTCCAATTATGAGTCAACTAATGTTTTTTTTACACTTATCTTAAGAAAAAAGGAGAAAACAAACCATTCCACGTCTGTCTCCTCCTTTCAATTTACTTATCAGCATCGGATTATTTTCCGGCCTTCTTTGCCCTGAATCCGTAGAACAGGACAACGATAAAACAGCAAAATGGGACTAGATAAGACCAGCTGATATCTCCGGTAAGGTCAGAAACCAACCCTTGAAGGGGTGTGATCAGAGCTCCGCCAAGAATGGCCATGATCAATCCTGAAGCCCCGATTTTGGCATCGTCTCCAAGCCCATCCAA
>JAUZOU010000023.1 GCA_030706285.1 Bacteroidota bacterium | reverse complement strand
TTTTCCTGCTTACAATGCAACCTTAACTACCGGCCATGAAGCCACCATGTACAGCGGAGGATCCCCGGAACGCTACCTGTTGAAGCCTTCCATGCTCGTCAATGGAACGAACACGTTCGCCATCCATATTCTCAATCAGAATGCCAGCAGTTCAGACCTGTCTTCCAGAGTCTTTATCCATGCCAGAATACAAAGTGACGGAATCCAATACCATGAAGTTCCTTCCTGGTTTACTGAGCCGGTCAGTTTTGAGACAAGCAACTTACCGTTTATCATGGTCACGACAAACGGGCAAACCATTATCCCAAACAGTAAAATCACGGCAGACATGAAGGTACTCGACAACGTTTCCGGTACCAATTCCATTCAGGACACGACTTATACGTATAACGGTAAAATCGGCATTGAAATCCGAGGAAATACGTCTGCGACATTTCCGAAAAAAAGCTACACGGTCGAAACCCGCACAACAACAGGGACCAATCTAAACGTCAGCTTGTTGGGATTACCGAAAGAGAACGATTGGGTGTTCAACGGACCGTACCCGGACAAATCACTCATGCGTAACGTGCTGGCTTATCATCTGGGAAATCTGACCGGCAAATGGTCACCGCGCACCCGGTATTTCGAGCTATACCTGAACGGAGCTTATCAGGGAGTTTACATCCTGGTGGAGAAAATCAAAGTCGATAAGAACCGCCTGAATCTATCCTCGCTCAAAGCGGCCGATACAACCGGAGACCAGGTAACCGGAGGCTACATTCTCAAAATCGACCGTCCAGAGACTACCGACGTAGAAAACGTAGATTACTGGATTTCTCCTTACAGGGCTTGGACAAATTTGAAGCAACAAGTCTATTTCTTGTTTCAGGACCCTGATGGCAGCGACTTGAACGCGCCTCAGCATGCTTATATCAAGCAATGTATCACCAATTTTGAAAACACCGTTTATAGCGACAATTATCAGGACAAAGAAAAAGGGTTTTATCCGTTGGTCGACCTGAAATCCTTTCTGGACTATTACATCATCAATGAATTGTCGCGCAATCTGGACGGTTACCGCATCAGCACTTTCCTGCACAAAGACAGGGATAGCAAGGGAGGTAAAATCACCATGGGTCCCTATTGGGATTATGACATTTGTTTTGGCAATGCCGACTTCTTCTCTGCCGGTCAGACAGAGGGCTGGATTATTGATGGAATGGGTGATGCTGATGCTTATGCCATGCCATTCTGGTGGCAAAAGTTCCGCCTGGATCCATACTTTAATGCACAGCTAAAAAAACGCTGGAACGAATGGACAGCCAGCTACATCAACCCGACCTACTTGAACCAGTATATCGATTCTTGTGCTGACGTGCTCTTTGATGCTCAAAAAAGGAACTTTCAAACATGGCCTATTTTAAACACCTATGTCTGGCCAAACAATTATGTGGGTGGAAGCTATGCCAACGAAATAAGCTATCTGAAAAACTGGTTAAATAAGCGCATCACCTGGATGGACAGTCAGATACAAGCCATACCGGATTTGCCGGATGAGTTAATAAATTCCGAGCTGTTCCCTATGGATCTGGTAACCTATCCGAATCCATTTACCGAACAAATCCATTTCAAGTTTTACCTCGCTTCTGCGGGCAAATTCGAGCTTCATCTGGTTGATCTGATGGGCAGGAGTGTTTATTCCAACGAACAAAACCTTGAACCTGGACTGCATGAACTGACTGTTTCCGCGTCCGAATTGAGTGCACCATCGAGGGTCTATGTCTATCAGGTTATGGTGAATGGGAAAGTCAAAAAAACCGGAAAATTAATTCGGATGGAACATTGATTTATTGGTACGGAAATCCTAAGGCCGCGAATCAGGCTCAACCAATAACCATTCGATCAATACGGTCTTACATTGTTCTTCAACAAAGCCAAGTGCCTTGTCATGCAAAAACAATCCGGTTTTTATTGCTTGACAAATTTAAGGTTGTACACTCTTGAACCGGTAGCCACACGCACCAGATAAACACCTGCTTTCAAAGAAGAAATATCAATCGTCGTTCGTTTGTCCGTCTTTAGGGCCAATACACCAGCCTGCGAAAAAATTGAGACCGATTTCACCGGCGTTTTTGAATCAATTTTAAGTTTGTCAAAACAAGGGTTCGGGCAAATGCTGACAGCATTCATACCGGGTGTTTCAATGGTTGCCGTAGTACCGTACCGGTTCAGATCAATTTCAACCTTATCAATATCAGGAACCCAGGCTGAGCTATTGGCAAATCGAATCGTATTATATCCGGCTTTCAGCGTGACAGGATAGGTAAACGTTTTCGGCGATTCCCATCCACCGGAATTCAATTTTTTCAAAACGGTGTCTTTTCCATTGACGGTCATGGTAGCCGACCTGTCTTCTCCTGAGAGAATGGTCAATTTAAGGGTATAATTCCCTGCCACGTTGGCATAGACATCCCGGAATTCAAGGTAGTTGTCGGCCCGGTTGCCCAACCAACCTGCTTTCGCACGACCGGAACATACCGTATCGGCGGGGGCGACGCCTTGACTCGAAAGAACACTGCTGTTGGCAGTCAGGTTAAAATTATTAATCCAACCATATTCTGCTTCAAAGACTTCCGGAAGTTTTGTTTGTGTTCCGGTCACTTTAAGCATGACAACTCCATGAGAAGGCACTGTTGCCGTATACATTGAATCAATCGTACCCAGATCAGTGTGAGTCCACAAATCGCGGGCTGTAGCGGGGCCAATCAGGTTCAGATCTTTCCATTTCACTGACATGGAAGCCGGTGCAGCGGTGCGGTTCAGCAACACGACGGCACGTTCTTTACTCAGCTTGCCATTGAGAGCTTTAGCCCAAACCTGTAATCCTTTGGCATTATCCGTTACAATTTTAGCTTGTAAACCGGTCGTATCCTGATTTACAGCAATGACTTCAGCATTGGTCAAAATGGTTTTGGTCGCAGCAGAAATAGTGGACATATCATTACCAAGTACCAGTGGCGATGACAGGATGCACCACATACTGAAATGGCTTTTATCTTCTTCGGAAGTTAAGCCACGTCCAACCTCCAGCATGTCCATATCATTGTAATGTCCCTGGCTGCAATAAGCTGCCAGATAGGCATTTTTATCGATAATTGAGGTCACGCTGTTCCAACTCAGGTAAATATCAGCTGAAATGCGCCATGAATCGGCCACCTTTGTCACCCAGGAGCCAGGGAACTGCCAGCGGCAAACATTATAGTTAATATCTGTGCGGGCTGTATTGTCCATAGCCATCCTGATAGCCGTATAACGTTCCTTTTCATCCAATTTCAGGGTAAGACCACCGCAATAATCGACCTTTAGAAAATCGAAACCCCAATTCATGAATACCGTATCTATATCCTGTTGGTCGTGGTTATACAATCCGACACCAAGGCCACCTGTTTGCCCGTTATATTTTGATCCGCACGTGTTATCACCAGCATCGGAATAAAAACCGGCCTTTAATCCTTTGGAGTGGATGTAATCGGCCATGTACTTCATTTTATGAGGAAATTTAATTGAATCGATCCGCAGCCCGCCATCCGGATAACGGCCGTTGAAAAATCCATCGTCAATGTTTAGAAATTGATAACCGGCAGCCAGTAGTCCTGATGAAACCATTGCATCAGCCTGTCGTTTGATGATCGATTCACTGATGTTCACATTATAGTTGTTCCAGCTTGCCCAGCCCATGAGAGGGGCCTTTAACGCCTGAGCAGAACCCGACAAGCTAACTAAAAGCAAGCCTATTGGTAAAAAAACTCGTTTCATTGGATACTTTTTATTTTTTATTATGGCTATTATACGCTGCATGCCGGTCTTTTCGTTCATTCTGAACAGAAATTTTCATTGTCACGCTCGTTTCATTTAATAATTATGCGATTAAATTAGGTTTAGTACCCTCCTACAAAAATAGATAAAAAGATAGATTGAACATCGTGTTGTTGTCATGCTTCTTTTTCATTCATTTTGTTCGGGAAGTCCTTTGGCAAACAGCCGAACTGCTTTAGAAAGCATTTCGCAAAATAGGATGGGCTGTTGAATCCGACCATATAGCACACCTCATTGATCTTATATTCACCTGAGGCCAGCAAGGCGGCAGACTTTTTCAACCGGATAAGCCGGATATAGTCATTCGGGACTAAACCGGACAGGTCCTTGATTTTCCGTTGCAGTTTTGAGCGACTCATGGCCATCGAAACAGCCAGCGTTTCTATACTGAACGTGTTGTCCAAAATATTTCTTTCAATTTCCGCATTGAGCTTGTCAAGGAATTCCTTATCCTTGTTATTATTGGCCAGCAACTGATAAGAAACCATAGGGGTTTTCGAGAATTTTTCGATCAACAATTCCCGGTTCCGGATCATACTGTTTATCTGGGCTTTCAGATGCACGATCGAGAACGGCTTTTCCATATACGCGTCAGCACCAAACTCCAGTCCTTCAATCTTGGAGTTTGTATCCGTCAGGGCAGACAGCAATAAAACCGGAATGTGGCAATATTGTTCATCCTGTTTCAATCGTTTCACTAATTCGAAACCATCCATTTTAGGCATCATTACGTCACTAACAATCAAATCAGCTGATTTTTCTTCAAGAATCGTGAACGCGTCCAGTCCATTGTTTGCTGTAAGAATCATATAGTCCTTCTTCAGGTTCTGAGCCATGAAGTCCATCATATCGGGACTATCTTCAACGATCAAGACAGTGGCATTGGAATGCTTGCCGGAAATCGTCTCACCAGTGGTTTCTTCAACCCGATGCGATATAGGCGGATCACCTTCTTTTTTATTCATGATGGTTGGATAAAGATCACCGGGAAGACTTAATTTGAAACGAGCGCCTTTTTCTGACACGTCATACCTCAGATTTCCTTTATGCTTTACCGCTAACTGTCTGGCAAATGCCAATCCAATGCCTGTTCCAGGACGACGCACTTCTTTGTGACTATTGTCAATTTGATAGAAGGGTTCGAATATTTTTTCCTCATAACCTTTTGGAATACCAGGCCCGTCATCCTGTACACAGATCGTGATGCATTCTTTTCCGTCAGTTAGTTCTTCTGACAGTTGAACCTGAATGGAATGAACGGCAAATTTCAAGGCATTGGAAAGGAGATTGCTGACAATCTTTGTCACGGCCTCTTCATCAATGCACGTCACAACTTCTTTTTCAGGACAGCTGATAGATATTTCAAGGTTGCTGGTTCCTGACGTCTTCTCAAAATTGGAAACAATATTGGACAAGAATTCCTTCATATCAGTTTTTACCAACTGCAAGGAACCGTTGCCATCTTCTTCAATTTTTCTAAAATCGAGCAGTTGGTTAACTAAGTTTAGCAGCCTGTCGGCGTTCCGTTTAATAAACAATAAATTATCCTTGCTCTCATTCGAATGCTGTTCCTCTTTCAATACGCATTCGAGTGGGGCACTGATCAATGTCACAGGTGTTCTGATCTCATGAGCGATGTTCGTGAAGAAATTGATTTTGGAAGCATATACTTCTTTTTCTTTTTCAATTTTCAGTTCTTCAAACCGGTATTTCTCTTTTTCAATCCGGCGTAACATTCTGCTACGTACAAAGTAAAAAAGTAGCACCAGGAACACGATCACATATAACGCCTCCATCGGCCCGCTTCTCCAAAATGAGGGTTCAACAACAATATCCAGATAATCACCGGTTTCATTCCAAACACCATTGTTATTTGAACCAATGACACGAAATCTGTATTTGCCGGGTGCCAGATCAATAAAGGAGATACTCTTCTGATTGCCAAGGTAGACCCAATGATCATTCTGATTTTCAAGCATATAGGCATACTGATTCTTATACGGTGTCCGGTAACTCAGACTGGCAAAATCAATCTTGAAGGAAGCCTGATTCTGATGCAGCACAATTTTCTTTTCCACATTCAGGTTATACAGGAAAGTGGAATCCAGTGGTTTTGCCTTATTTTTTGTCAGGAATTCAAAACCCGATATGACAACCTCAGGAACAACATCATTATTAATGAAATCAGCCGGTCTGATGATGTTAAATCCATTCAGACCTCCAAAATACAGATCGCCTCTACTGGATTTGAAACTTGATTTATAATTAAGCTGTTTACTCAACAAGCCATTTTCCTTGGTGTACGTCTGCATCTTAAGCGTTTTGGGGTTCATTTGTGTGATACCTCCGTTTGAACTGATCCACAGATTGCCGTACTTGTCATCAAGAATGCCGTAAATCACATTGTTCGGCAAGCCTTTTGCCTTATCGATCACCGTAAAATTATCCTTGTTGTAATTATACTTGAAAACCCCTCTCCCTTCGGAAGCAAACCAAAGTCGTTTCTTTGAATCAATATAAATGGCTGTAAACTTCCCAAAAACGAGGTTTTTCGTTCTCGGGCTGTATTCTTTCCAAGTCCTTTTATATTTATTGTATCGTAAGAGACCCCACCCATAGGTTGCAAACCAGATGTTACCAATGGCGTCTTCCCGCATATCATAAACAAAAATATTGTCAAGCCTTGGAATCTGCCTGAAACAATTGGCCTTTCTATCATAGCAGCAGGCACCGACAGCTGTTCCAACATAGATAACATTGTCAGACGACCGGAACAAAGAAAAAACACAATTATCCGTAATACTTGCCGGATCACCGGCTCTGTGAGAAAAATTTTTAAACCGTTTTGTCGAAAGATCCAGGATGTCGATACCTCTGGAAAAAGTGCCTATCCAAAGATGATTGCTATCTATCAACAGGGCATGAAGGTTATGATAACTCAAACTGTTGGTACCAGCCTTAGGAAGATACACTTGAAAGGTTTTTGTGCTTGTGTTGAAATAATTCAATCCGCCATCTTCAGTGGCAATCCACATATTTCCTGCCGCATCTTCGCAAAACTGGCTGACAGCTCGGCCAGAAAGAGAATTCTTATTGGGAATGTGGTAATAATTCTCAATAGCGTTGGTCATATACGATAGATAGTTGACACCGCCGAAATAGGTTCCGATCCAGAAACCCTCCTCTTTATCTTTATAAATGGTATAGACATTCTGGTCGCTCAGGCTCTTCGGATCTTCCATGTTATCGATCCTGACTGTTTGGTTTGTCTTTTTGTTCAACAGGTAGAGGCCATCATCGGCACCAAACAAGATCATCGACTTCTTGTAATCCTGAATCGCTCTGATGTGTGAAATAAAATTCAGACTACTTTTATTGAAGAAATACGTAATTTTTCCATCTGCCTTATTCAGTAATCCAAGTCCTTCTTCCCAGGTTCCAACCCAAATGTCCCCATCTGAATCTTCATGAAGGCAAAGGACTTCCTGGTTGCTAACATTAGGTTGTTTATAAGAATAAAAACGGCCTGTCTCCCGGTTGAAGCATAAAAGACCCTGCCTGGTTGCAAACCAGATCGTACCGGCCCTATCGCGAAGCAGATTCCAGGTAAATTCAGACCTGAGCTTCTTCAACACATTCCTTGATTTATTATAAATGTAAATACCATCGAATCCTCCAATCCAGATCGTATTTCTGTCTTCTTCACAAATGGAACAGACACTTCCTGTAATCGGTTTGCCGTATTGGTCTTTGGCCATGAACGGAATGGAAATATTGGTGTCCGTATTAAAAAGAAAGATCCCCAAATCTGTTCCGATCCACAAGTTGTTGGCTTCACTCTGATACAGACAGCGAATAAAGTTGTTTCCAATCGTGGAAGGATTGGAGGGTTCATTTCTGAACGTCTTGAATTCAACGCCATCAAATCTGTTTAGCCCATCCTTGGTACCAAACCACATATACCCTTTCTGATCCTGAAGGATTGATTGCACCGTATTTTCCGACAAACCGTTATCGACATTATACTTATTGAACGTATAGGCAAATACAGAAAATTGAACGACCAACAAAAGGAATAAGGTCAGCAGAATGGTCCGGTTGGCATGTGACATACTATGATTATTTCATTTTAGACTCGAAACTAACTAAAAAAACGGGACACCTCATTACGGCAGATAAAACAAATTGGTAAATAAATAAAATTTTTTATTCGAAACGGGCTGTCATGCCGATAAATGACCGAATTGTTGGATTCATATCCTAGTTTTTTATACTGGTTAACACTCCAGAAAAATAACTTTGTTACTCCAAAAATTTGTTTTGCAGAGGGATCTTAATGTCTAATATCAATCTACAGTCTATGAAAAAAATCAACTTATCATTAGTATTGGCAGCTGCATTGCTGGCTACGTCTGTAAGTGCCCAACAGACTAAACGTAATCTGGTCGCAAACGGAAATTTCGAAAACGGCACTTCTAATTGGCGCTTTCAATATTTTGAAGGAGCCGAATCAATCCTTAAAAGCGAGACAACTTCTCCTATCAGCGGAACCACCTCTGCTCAGATTGAAGTTGTCACACAAGGAACCAATGCATGGAGCACCATGTTTTATTACATGTTTCCGGTAGAAAATCAGGCAAAGTACAAAATCACCTGGAAAGCAAAAGCTTCCGAAGCATTCGACATGCACTTTGAACTTTGCCAAAAACACGACAATTATATGCCGTTGACAGCGGTTGATGCGCCGGCTTCATTCAAATCGGACGATGCTGTTAATACGAAACTGATGCGCGGTAGCGTTTCACTGACGACAGAGCCTCAGGAATTCACGTTCACAACCGACGGAACCCAACTTCCCGATGGAGGTATGATGTTGGCTTTCCATTTTGGTCACGCCCCTGTGGGTGTAAAAGTATGGCTGGACGATGTGAAAATTTCCCGGTGTGATGACGGCGACTGGGATGGTAACCTGGCTCCTTACGGAGATTTCGAACAGGTATGGCCTATTCAGAAATGCGGCGATGACGATACGTACAAAGTAGCCTGCTGTATCTCAGATGCCGGTGTTGCCGCCGGAGACTATATCGATACGGATGCGAACGGCATCAACGGGCAATCCTTCCATGCACATCTTGGAGCAGCCACAGCTTTCTGGGATTTTGCACCCTGGTTATGCTGGTATGCCAATGAAAATTGTACCTATAACCTGAAATTCTCCGCCAAAGCCAGCCTTGACGGCGCCAGAATGTCTGTCCGCACTGCAACCGCACCATGGAGCAGAGGCAGTAAACCCGGAGATCATATGTTAGTAGATCCTACCTTGTCCACAACTCCTGCTCAATATACAGTCAGCATGCAGAACGGCCTTTGGGGTGACGGTGCCGGTGCTACCAGCAGCGTATTCGATTCAGGTGCTGACGGCAACTATTACGGATTACAGAAATGTTTCATCAGTTTAAGCGAACCCGGATTCGCGCAAACAACGCCGGTGGACATCTGGATGGACGATTTCAAAGTATTTGAAGACAATCTGGTACTGGAAGACTTCGATTTGCTGAACGTTCCAACGACGATGAATGTCGGCGGGACCACTCAAATGAAAGTGGGCGACTTTGTCAAACCGACTCATGCTCCGTGCAAAATCAACTTTACGATCACCGAAGGCAGTAACCTGGCCGACATCGATGAAAACGGCGTCATCACAGCCAAAGCTGCCGGCACCGTTAAATTCAAAGCTTCCGACGAAGACGGCAACGTATCAAAGGACTTTTCGTTTACCATCGCCGGTGGAAATGCCATTGAACCGGCACACGCAACCAGTCTTTATCTCTATCCGAATGTTGTAAAAGCCGGTGCTGTGATTAACGTGTCTGAACAAGCATCCGTCAAAGTTTACAACATCAAAGGCGAACTGCTGATCAACAAAGCTGACAAAAAGCTCATCGATACCGAAAGTCTGGTTCCTGGTATCTACTTTGCCGTCCTGTCCGATGGCAGCAAGACCACGAACGCCAGATTTGTCGTAAAATAACTTCGCATTAAACCATACATAGGCTGTCCTCCTATTCAGACAGCCTATGTATTTATTCCCAGTAAAAAAAACGTACTCATGAAGCAAGAACAAACAAGGAAAAGCAGGTTCGTGAACTTTAGGAGAATCGGATGGTTTTGTCTATGCTTAGGCTTATCGGTCCCGGCATTTTCAGAAAACCTGTCGGTTTCCGAAACCCAGGCGACACCCAAAACCAAGGACCTGTTCATTACCGGTACAGTCGTTGACGATGCAGGGCAAGCACTGGCCGGTGTCACTGTTATGGTCAAAGATACCAAAACACAGTCTGCTGCCATTACCGACGGCGATGGCCATTATATCCTGAAAATCCCGAACACGTACATAGAAATCCAATTTACCTATTTAGGTTACACGACCGTTGTTGAAAAAGTCAGTGCCCGCAAAATCATCAACATTGTGATGAAACCTTCGGACAAGGAACTTGGCAATGTCGTGGTGGTCGGATATGGTAAACAAAAGAAAGAAACGGTCGTCGGTTCCATCATCAACGCCGATGTGCAAGGCATCCAAAAATTGCCGACCATGACGTTGGCTAACGCCCTGGGAGGCCAGATTCCTGGTATTATTACCCGTCAGTCGTCAGGCGAACCGGGCTATGATGCCGCCACCGTCTATATTCGCGGTCTCGCGACCTGGGGAAACAGGGCTCCACTGATTCTGGTGGATGGTGTGCAACGTGACATGAACCTGATTAATACCCAAGAAATTGAAAGCATTTCCGTGTTGAAAGATGCCTCCGCAACAGCTATTTATGGTGTACAAGGTGCCAACGGTGTTATCCTGATCACAACAAAATCGGGCGACATCGGCCAGCCGACTGTCACCCTTCGGTCGGAATACGGCTGGCAACACGGTGAGCGTTATCCAAATTACATCAATGGGTACGAATACGCCTCCCTCTGGAACGAAGCCCGTTCGAATATGGGGAAAGCCGCCGCTTGGACAGATGAAGAACTGCAAAAGTTCAAAGATCAGTCAGACCCGTACTTATATCCGTCGGTCGACTGGGTCGATGAAATCCTGAAAAAAGATACCTATATGAGTACGACCAATCTAACGGTCAACGGTGGTACCGAACGTGTCCGCTATTTTGTCAATGCCGGTTACAGTACCCAAAACGGTCTTTACAAAGAAGACGATATCAATAAATACAACACCAATGCCAATTATACCCGGTACAATTTACGCTCAAAAACTGACATTAACCTATCCAAGGATCTTTCACTGGAAGTCGGTTTAGGCGGTAACGTCCAAAAACGGACCTATCCGGGACAATCCGTACCTGCTATCTGGGAGGGTCTACGCCAAACATCGCCGATTGCTTTTCCAAAAGTAAATCCTGATGGTTCAGCCGGCGGCATTATGGCTTATCTTGGTTCCAATCCGTGGGCAAAAATCACCCAGAGCGGTTATTCGACCAGTGACAGAAACTCGTTACAGGCAACCTTCGGTGCCCGTTGGGATTTGTCAAAGCTTGTCACAAAGGGTTTATCCGTCAATGCAAAATTTGCATACGATCACACTTTCGAAAATTACGTGGATAGGTACAAAGACTTTGCTGTTAAGAAATACTTGGGAAAAGACATTGATGGTAACGATAGCTATCAAATCTTGCGGGAAGAAGGACTTTTAGGTTATAGACAGATAAATGTTGCAAACCGTGCCCAGTATTTCGAGTCGGCCATCAACTACACCAATACATTCGGGATGAGCAACTTGTCCGGGATGTTGCTGTACAATAACCGCGAATATGTGGATATCATAGCCGGTTCCTCTGAAGCGAACCTGCCATACCGGCGCCAAGGTATAGCCGGTCGTCTGACGTATGATTACGGGCGCCGCTATCTAGGGGAATTCAACTTCGGTTACAACGGCTCCGAACAATTCCCGAAAGGAAAACGGTATGGTTTCTTCCCTTCCCTTTCTCTCGGCTGGATTGCATCAAATGAAGATTTTTGGAACAACAACCTGATCAGTACATTCAAGTTGAGAGGGTCCTTGGGACAAGTTGGAAATGACATTGCCAGCAGTGCCCGATATTTGTATCTGACCCGGATGAATAAAAATGCCGGTGTTTATATATTTAGCCCAACCAGAACAATACCTGATAATAATGAGTACTGCCTTGATGAAGGCCAGATAGGGACCAGCGACATTTCCTGGGAAGTTGCCACAAAAGCAAATGTAGGGTTGGATATGGGGCTATTCCACGATGCATTGACCGTGCAAATCGATGCCTTCAGAGAAAACCGTGATGGTATTTTAATTCAACGGATATCACTCCCTGAAGTGACAGGAATCAACTCTTCGACCGCGCCTTACGGGAACCTCGGTAAAGTGAAAAACCTGGGTATGGACGGAACCGTTGAATACAAACATCAAGCCGCCAACGGTATCTATTATTCGCTCAAAGGCAACCTGTCATTTGCCCATAATACGATACTCGCCAACGATGATCCGGTGTATAAGTATGCGAACCAAAACCGGACAGGTCACCCGATCGACCAGCCGTTCGGTTACATTGCTCTTGGCATCTTCCAATCACAGGATGAAATCGATCACAGCCCTGTTCAGGAATTCGCTTCTGTCGTAGCACCCGGTGATATTAAATACAAAGATGTAAACGGTGATGGCGTCGTAAACAGCTACGATGAAACAGCAATCGGACATCCGAGAACCCCTGAACTGATGGCAGGATTCGGCGGAACTATTGCTTATAAAAACTTCGATTTTACGCTCTTCTTTAACGGAGCCACCAGAACCAGCTTCTTCCTGGATGGTTCCACCATGTACCCGTTCTATGGCGGTGAAGGAACCTTCAACGTCCTCCGAACCTATTATGATAACCGGTACGTACCGGGAGCCGAAGACAATTCAAGAGCCAAGTATCCTAGAGTAACAGACAGTTACAACTCAAACAACTACATCACGTCAACCTTATGGATGAAAGACGGTTCTTTCATCCGGTTGAAAAATGCCGAAATCGGATACGTCTTCAAACAACCCATCCTGAAAAAATACTGGATTGATAACATTCGTGTATTTGTCAACGGCACCAACCTTTACTGCTGGGATCACATCAAAGTGGTCGATCCGGAAGCAGACAGCGGCACCGGCACTTATCCTCAGACCAGAACCATCAACTGCGGTCTGCAAGTGAAATTTTAATTAATCTGAACAACATAAACATATGATTGAAATGAAACAAAAAATCATATATCTATTATCGATCATTGCCCTCACCGTGATGTCTTCTTGTGCTGATTATCTCGACAAAACGCCGGATGAAGATATCACGTTGGAAGAAACTTTCGGGCAGCGACTCTATGCTGAAAGATTCCTCACGGATATTTACAGCTATTTACCAGAAGAAATTCACGGGAACGACGATAATTCCAGGAATCCGTTCGATGGCGCTGCCGATGAAATGGAATTGGTTTGGACCTATCCGTACAGCAATGTTATGAATACCGGCGGATGGAATGCCACCAACGTCTACAGAACAGGCATGTGGCAAGCCAATTACCTTGCCATTCGTAAAGCCAATATCTTCCTGGCAAACATTGACAAAACCCCTATGAACAACGACAATATCAAAGAGGGCGAAGCAGCCAAAAATCGTTGGATCGGTGAAGCCATATTCCTCCGTGCCTTATATCATTTCTTCCTGGTGCGTACCCACGGACCGATTCCAATCGTCGATTATGTGATGACGCCCAACATGACGTTTACGAGTCTTCAACGGGATCCCATCAATAAATGCTTCGATTTTATCGCGTCCGAATGCGACAAAGCCGCTGCATTATTGCCACCCAAGCGCGATGATACTGAACGTTGTCGCGCAACTAAAGCAGCTTGCCTTGCCTTAAAAGCAAGAGCCCTGCTCTACAAAGCCAGCCCGTTGTTTAACGGAAACCCAGATTATAAAGACATTGTCCGGAAAGATGGTGTGAGGTTATTTCCTGATGCGGACAGCACCTATTGGGCCGATGCTGCCAAAGCGGCACTCGAATGCATCAACTTCTGCGAAAGCAATGGATACGCCTTATATAAAGCGTCTTCCGGCAAACCGTTCGATACCTATACTGAATTATTCACAAACATGTGGAACGTCGAAGATATTTTCGGACGGAATATGGGAACATGGAACCACCAGGAAAGATTAATGACACCCAACGGTTTTGGTGGCTGGTCAGGGATGAACCCGACCCAGGAATTGGTCGATGCCTTTGAAATGGCAGACGGTTCGACACCTATTCTCGGATACAACGAATCGGACGGCGGGAAAGTCAAGACCCCCATTATCAATCCTGCATCCGGTTATACGGAAACGGGATATGCCGCAGAAAACGATCCGAACGGTATGTGGCTAAAGGGTGTTTCGAACATGTATGTCAATCGTGAACCGCGCTTTTATGCCTGTATCCATTTTAATGGGAAATTCTGGAGGACACGCCAGATTCAGTTCTATTACAGCGGGAAAGACGGCTTGAAAAACAGTTCACTGGACTACTCGTCTACCGGTTATTGCATGAGTAAATACTCGGACAAGAACTTTAATTGTGCAACACTCACGGGTGCAACAGCTAAAACATGGTTTTATTTCCGGTTAGCCGAACAATACCTGAATTATGCCGAAGCCATCAATGAAGCCGAAGGTCCTGCCAAAGCCTATTATTATGTCAATCAGATCCGTGAGCGGGCCGGACTCAAGGATTTGGAAAAAGGACTTTCCAAACCGGAAATGAGGGAACGGATCCATCATGAACGCGAGATCGAACTCTGTTTCGAGACTCACCGTTACTTCGATTGCAACCGCTGGAAAATCAGTGAAACGACCTGTAATACCTGGATTCATGGAATGAACATCGGAGAAGGAACAAAACTCAACGACGACAGATTCTACATCCGTACAGCTCGTGAGAAACGGGTATTTGAGAAAAAGCACTATTTGTGGCCGATTCCTCAAACGGAAGTGTCAGCCGCTCCTTCTTTGCTTCAAAGTCCGTTCTGGGAAACCACCACCGGAGAGTGATTTTATCATCAATAGATTCATCTAAAAAATGAGATCCTCGTAATAAAAACGAGTGTTTTTATTCGGGGATCTCATTTCATTTTCAATCGATATGAACCGTTACCACCAGTTCTTTGTGTTGGGTTTACTGCTGTTTTTATTCCCGGTCTTTTCCAGCTCCTGTGAGAAGGACGATCCGGGCACAACAAAAGCGGCGACAACAGATACCACCACTGTCAAAACAAGCCTGTTAAAAATGGCCGATCCGACTATTTTCTGCTATAAAGACACCTTCTACCTCTACGGAACCAGTTCCGATGAAGGCATTCAGGTCTACAAATCGGCTGACCTGAAAACCTGGGAGGGACCCTGCGGTGCGACAGACGGATTCGCCTTAAAAAAAGGTGATTCATATGGCACAGCAGGCTTTTGGGCACCACAGGTATTCGAATATCACGGCAAACTATTCATGGCCTATGCCGCCGACGAACACATTGCCATAGCAAGCAGCGACAGTCCGGTGGGCCCGTTCAAACAGAAGACTCTTCAATGCATTTCAGGAACCACCAAGCAGATTGATCCCTATGTTTTCTTTGATGAGAACGGGAAAGCCTATTTGTATTATGTCAGGTTACTGGACGGCAACAACATCTATGTTTCTCCGATGAAAGAAGATTTATCCGATATAAAGGCCGATTCCGTCACCCTATGCATCAAAGCGAGCAACGCCTGGGAAAACACCGAAAACGCTCCCTGGCCGGTGACTGAAGGTCCTTCCGTATTAAAGTATAACAATCTGTATTACCTTTTTTATTCGGCCAACGATTACCGGAATATTGATTACGCTGTCGGATATGCCACGTCTACGTTTCCATGCGGGCCATGGGAAAAAACGGCAGACAGCCCGATCATCAGCAGAAACAATGTCGGCCGTAACGGAACCGGACACGGCGATTTCTTTACCGGCAAAAACAATCAGCTTTATTATGTCTTTCATCTACACTATTCCAACACTGAGGTCCAACCGCGGGTAACCGGATTGGTGCAATGCTCATTCATGAAAAACGCACAAGGTGTTTATCAGATGAAGCCGGCCATGAATACATTTAAATACCTGAAATACATCGTAAAAGACTAATTTCATGAAATTAAGCTATTTTTTCATCATTCCGGCTATATACCTGCTGTTCCCCATTTACGGATGCAGTAAAGAAGCGGATGTTCCGGGCGATACGCCTGATAATCCCAATTTTGTCCGGGAAACAGCAGCGCCCTTGAACGGATTGCGGATTGCCTGGGACAGAAGTACCAGACAAAAGATTTCCACCGTACCGGGTTATAACGGATATCCAAGGGTTAAAAGATTGCACGACCATTCCATCGGTGCCGTCTATGAAAGTCCTGGATGTGGTGTATTTCAACGGAGTACGGATGGCGGTTCAACCTGGAGTTCTCCTGTCAAAGTCTTTACGCAACAAACTGTTTCCAATGCGAACGGATCGACGGCCGTCAACATTTCGAATACCGAATTCCTTCAGTTGGATGATGGGTCCATCATCGCTGGGTGCAACTATCGTCCGGCAACTGACGGTATTACCCCATATGCCATTGTTGTTTCCAGAAGCACCGATTTAGGTGCCACCTGGTCGACGCCACAAGTCATTTACGGAAGTCAGTCCAACTTCGAAAACGGATGTTGGGAACCGTCTTTCCTACAATTGCCCGATGGTACGGTACACTGTTATTTTGCC
>JAUZOU010000229.1 GCA_030706285.1 Bacteroidota bacterium | reverse complement strand
TATTCCAGAATACAGGCGTGAGGGTTTGCATAATCTCTTTACCATACTCAACCCTGCCGTTGCACAGCAACAGCACATCCCCCCCATGCTGAAGTTTGTCTTCCACCTCTTCAGACCAACGATCGGCAATCAGGATGTTGTTGGCAGCAGGCAGCACCTTCCTGGCAGGATAGATATAAAAATCCCAGCTATTATCGCCTTCACAAGTATTTATACGGACTTCCAGCGTCACTTTCACCGGTTTGTCAAACTGGCTCAAGTCGATGTCAATGTCTCCCAAATCGATGTTATTCCCAGGCTCGACCGCCTTCTCTGTCAACGTTCCGACAGCCAGGACAGCCCCATTGGCATCTTTCAGTTTCCAGTCCGGTTTGATCATCTGATAACTGTTTTCACCGAAATAGGAAAGTTCAGCATGAGCTTTCAAGTGTTCGTCCGATTGATAGACAAATTTAGCGGTTCGAATCAACGGTACAACAGGACCACAAAAACGGCTGAAATCCTGAGCCGTACAATACCCTTTTTCATCCCAGAAAACATCCAGCACACCAACCAGGGCGGTACCCTGGCCGGAATAGTCGTTCAGTCCAAGTAACTGAAAACCGGCATAATCAGGCGTACGCATAATCTTTTCTATCTCATGTTTATAACACAGCACCTGAAGCTTTCCGGATGCCATCATGAAATCATGTCCAAGACCGCCCATATCGTGATCGGACAAGTCTTCCTGAAACAGTTCAAAATTGCGTGCCTTATTGACACCTGTATATTTTTTAATCTCACCGAAATCGGGGAATGCACACCACTGGCCGGTTTCATGAGAAACATACGGCACAGAAACCGTATCGATGTTTTCTCTGAAATCAGACATTGACTCCGGCCTTTCGTTCCAATTCAAACCACGGGCTCCCGCTTTGACGTGATACTGATTGGCCGGCTGCCACGCCCAGCTGTTTCCAACCGAAGCACCAGTGTAAACACGCCTGGAATCTGTAGCTTTCCAAAAGTCCACAAAATGAGTGACCCACTTTACCCAATGACCTTTGGGTTCGTTGCCACAAGCCAGCATGGTAAATGAGGGATGATTGCCGTAAGCCTTGGTCAGACGGATCGTTTCGTCCATTAAAAATTTGTCGATCGGTTTCCCGTCTCCCAGGGAAGAACCATGGTTAGGCCAGCTTGGACCTTCGACCTGTAAATAGAAACCAACCTTATCGGCAGCCTCGAAGGCTGCCTCAGGCGGGCAATAGGAATGAAAACGCATATGGTTTAATCCGTATTTCCTGCAAATGCGGAAAACCCGTTCCCAGGAAGGCTCGTCCATCGGAGCGTAACCGGTCAATGGGAAGCAACAGTTCTCAACCGTTCCGCGTAATTGAATTTTTCGTCCGTTGAGATAAAACCATTTGCCCCTGATGGCAATCTCACGCATACCAAACTGGACAACTTTCGAATCACGCACAATGGAGCCTGAAGCCAGATTAACCGTCAGGTTGTATAAAGCCGGATTGAATTCATCCCAGGTAAGCAGACCCTCTCCCATGGGGAGTTCCATCTGAACAGAAAGGCCTGTATCAGGGATGACCACTGGATACGATAACAGGCGCGTTTCGTGCAACCGCGTGCAGTTGAAACTTTTTGCCTGAACGGTCAGCATAGCTTTGGCTGACCGGTTGGAATGGTTTTTCAGCTGAATCTTCAGCAAAGCCTGATGATGCAGAAGATCCGGATAGACCTGCACATTCTCGATAAAGACAAGTGACCCGGCATTCAGTAACAGCTGACCGACCACACCGTTCCAGTTTCCCTGAGTCTGATCAGTCAGACTGTGAGCATCCTGTCCGACATTGGCTGATTTGATGCGATTGTCAATGCGAAGTGCAATGGCATGCTTTCCAGGTTTCAAGGCTTTGCTCAGATCAAACACCTGTGGAACACACATGGTGCTGTCCTTACCCTGTTCGGTTCCGTCCACCCAAACCCTGGTTTCCGTATGAGAACGCTCCAGCAAAAGAACGATCCGCTGACCTCTCCAGCCATCAGGAATCGTCACTTCTTTTCGATACCAGGCGGCCCCCACATAATGCCGGTCGGGCGTCAGGAAAAACGGAAATTTCACCTGCCCTTCCTGACGGTATTTTGCAAAAGCGGGGTTAAAGTAAAAGGAACTGTCGTATAAACTGCCTGTCCATTTGGTAGACAATCCTGGCACGTCACCCTTCAGATTCTCAGCCATAGAACCAGGCAACTGAATCGTCTCATTCAGTGTCTTTGAAAACCAGGCGGTTTTTATGCCAATGTCATCCGGATCAGTCTGAAATTGCCAGACGCCGTCCAATCGAATGATTTCAGAACGAACGGAAAAACTAAACAAACAAAAAAAGCACAGGCATAAGAAGCATGGAAGGCGAAAAAATGGTTTCATGGAACAGGCATTTGTCGGGTTTCAAAGTTAAGAAATAGTTTTCAGATACCCAAGAGCATCCTCGTTTTCTGATCGCCTTCAACGCTTATTTCAACAAATCATCCTTTCCTATGGAACATGGAAGTTTCAGGAAGAAGGATGTCCCTGCATTCGGCTCAGAATCAAGCCAAATAGAACCGCCCAACAAGGTGGCATAGCCTTTGGAGATAGACAACCCGATGCCTGCACCTTCATACGTTCTCGAAGTTGAGCAGTCTGACTGGAAAAAGCGTTCAAAAATCTTATCCCGATCAACCGGTTTGATGCCAACACCTGAATCTTTCACCTGAAATACAATCGCTGCCTCTTCGAGTTTGAAACCGACTTCAATACAACCTTTTTTGGTAAATTTAAAGGCATTGTCGATCAGATTGGATAAGATCTGATTCAGTTTAACCGGATCCGACACCATCGTCATGGATTCGGAATGCGCCGGAAGTATCAATTTGTAATCCAGCGATGCACGTTTCGACAAAGGCAAAAACTGATTGTACACCCCTTGAATAAAATCAAGCACAACAAATTGACGAGGAGAGATGGAAGCGGCACCGGAATCGATCTTTGACAGATCAACCATATTGTTGAGCAATGCCAGCAAATGCGTTCCGCTGTCGCCAATAATTTTCGCATAACGGACAGCCTCCTCATGACTGGTAGTTTCTTCACCGATCAACTGAGAAAATCCGATAATACCATTCAGCGGCGTTCTGATTTCATGGCTGATGTTTGCCAGAAAGGCTGTTTTCAGCCGTTCATTTTCTTCGGCAACTTCCTTTGCGTCAATAAGCTGACTTTCATATTTCTTCAATTTGGATACCAGATGCCTGAATATCATATCGTTGGACGAAGTGGCTTTTTCAAACGTCTGATCTTCCGGGTGTATCATGCCTGAAATGTCTCTGAAAATAGCCATGATCCTCATTTTGTCGTCATCGACAATCGGGCTGAGAGATAAAATAACCGGTATGGTCTGATTGTTTTTCTTACGGATATACAGCCTTTCGACAAATCCTAATGACACTTTCTTCGGATTTTTCAAAAATGCTTTCAAATGAGCCCGATTTTTTTCACTGGGCTCCGGCATAAATGCCTCGACCGACAGACCTTTTAATTCATCGCCCGAATAACCGAACAAGGATGAGGCATACACGTTAGCCAGCGTGATATAGCCCTGTTCATCGACAATAAGGAACGCATCAGGCGCATCCTGAAACAAGTTTCTAAACCGGCGCTCTTCTTTTTGGAGCCATTCTTCCTGTCTGTGTTTTTCCGTTTCATTGTGAAAGGTCAGTATCATTCCGCTACGTTCAGAAAAGGCCGACTTCATTGATGTGAGGGAACAAGATAGATAGATGGTCGATCTGTTTTTATTGGTCAGCATGATCTGATTAAGATTCGTCATTGCCGGACCTTCAGCTAACCAGTTATCTGTAAATTTAACAGGCGTACCTGTTATTTCATTGATCAAAGGAATGATTTCTTCTGATCTTTTCCCGGTAGCGTCCTTCTGTTTCCAGCCAGTAATGGACTCGGCTTCCAAATTCATATACGTAATCAACCCTTCGGCGTTCAACATGATCACCCCTTCATCGATCGTGTCCATGGTCAGTAGAAACCGGTTATTACAATCATCCAGTTCATCTTCCAGGTGCTGCAAAAGTCCAATCTGTTTTTTTTGCCTGACTCCCAAAACCAGGTAGAGTCCAAAAAAACAAACTAAAATCAATAAAAGTGCTATGACAATCGCAAAAAGCAACCTTGAATGCAACACGCCATAATTGGCACCGTCATTCATTTCAATATAAAGGCTCCAGGGGGTTTGTGGCAATTTTTTAAGTAGGCTATTGCCATTCAAATTGATAAATGACAGGTTCTTACAATTCGATGACAGATATTGATTCATCAAGGTTGTTTGTGCTGGTGAGCCATGATATGGTTGCCAGCAACTGGTCACTGTTTTCCGGTTTAAAGAAGGGTCGTACATGACCAGATGATCTCGTGCATCTTTTTGGATCAGGTACATTTTCCCCTGGTAATTTGGTAAGGGCCAGTCAAGTAACAGCTGGTCCAACGATCTGGCCGGACTAAGTTTGAAGATCAGACCAGCCAACGGCTTTTTGTCGACATTTCTGATGACAGCAATAAAATCGGTATAAATCTGATGATCGATTTCAGATCGGTATATACCTGACAAATAACAAGTATCATTACGTATGGCTTTTGTCAGGATCGATTTTTCAGCCGGATCTTCAAAAGCCAGGGCCTGGTTGGTTGACGTCAAGTATTTTCCATCCAGGTTCAGCAGGACGACATCAGAATAGAGATGTTCAGTTTTAATCTCGTTCATGAAATTGATGACAACCGTTTCACTGACTTCCTTCTTCAGATAACGGCCAACGACTTCAGAAAAAAACTGGTTGTTTGAAATCAGTTCGGCATCTTCTTCCTCGTCAAGGTACCAGGTGGAAATTTGATCGTAAGCAGACTTGGATACGGCATTCAAAACCATTTTATTATCATCCTTGATGCTTTCCCGTTCAATCGAGTAAAACAAAAATACTGTCATAAATAGCAGAATGCCAAAAATCAAACTTGTATGGGCGGCATTTTTCAATTCTATGGCAGTCGATCTTTTTAGTATCATTCTGTGGCGTATAAAAGACAAAAGAACAAAAATAGTAAAAGCGTTAGAATAACTGCTATCTTTGCAACATCAACACGTTCAACTATGCCCGAATCGCACCTCCCCCAATATCGCAAGGTTTATGAGGCACTTCGCGATCAAATAGAAAGTGGAGTCTATGTTCCAGGAGACCTCTTACCATCTGAAAATGAC
>JAUZOU010000228.1 GCA_030706285.1 Bacteroidota bacterium | reverse complement strand
GGACTTAACCATACAGAAACCGTTCAGGTGCTGACAGGCGACGCAACATTGCTCTCAGGAAGACAACCATTCGATTTTATTTTTGCCAACATCCATCGAAACATTCTGCTGGCAGACATGCCGGCTTACGTCAGTGTCATGCACACCGGCAGCGAGCTGTTTTTGAGCGGATTTTATGAGAAAGACATACCAGCCATGCGTGAAAAAGCGGAAAGTCTTGGTCTGAAGTACGTCTGCAGCAGTACCAAAAACGACTGGGTCGCTCTACAGTTTAAACAACTCTAGACAAAACAGCTATACCTCTTTCACCTGATCCTATTTTTTTGTTTAAGGAAATATGCAACGCCGCATGCCTGGATCTGCTTGGATGCCTGGTAAGGCACGCTCACTTCATCTTATAAAAAAAGGAATGGGCATGCCCATTCCTTTTTTAGTGTTTATTTGATCAGACGAATTACTTGCCTTGTTCCAACAACAACGTCTTGGTCGGTTGGTCGCACACTTCGGTCGGCCCAAAATATTGGATAGGACCTGGATAGACATAGCTTGTATGCATAGCCCACGCCGCGCGTTTGGCTGCAAAATTTTTGAACGGGGCACCTTCCAGATCGACCAGTGCTTTTTGGATCACCGGCTTCATTTCATTGTTACGACGTTCCATATTCAACATCATCGTGATAGGCACACCACCGGCAATCCATTCGGAGGCAGGAGCCGTCGTATTACGGACGGATGACATATAGCCCGTCTTTCCGAAAGCGACCAGTCCGGCAGCCGTATAACCCAGCGAATAGCAATAGTCGGCATCAAAGTTGGATGGAGCAGCGCAACGGCCTTCATAGCCGAAGAAGTGAGTCTGCGTAGAGAATTTGCCATTGTATTTACCGTCCTTTTTCCATTCAGCCAGTTTCACACCAACCATTTCGGCCAGCAATTTTTCGGTTTCAATGAGCGAAACCTGGACATTTCCGTGAGGGTCACGCTCAAGGGTCAACTGTTTGGCAACACCTTCAGGCAGAGAGGCATAGATATCCGAATTTTCCTTGCTGAGCATCTTGATGATGTAGTTGCGCTTTTCCGACTGACGGATCAGTTCGAATTCTTCCTTTCGGGATGCCAAAAAATCGTTCAATTCGGCAATCAACCGTTTCATCGCCGGGATAAATTCGATCACGCCTTCAGGAATCAGGACGGTACCGAAGTTATTGCCTTGTTCGGCACGTTGAGCGACCACTCTGGCAATATCAGCGATCAGATCATCCAACGACATATTCTTAGCTTCGACTTCCTCAGATATGATGCAATAGTTCGGTTGAACCTGAAGGGCACATTCCAAAGCAATGTGTGAGGCTGAACGTCCCATCAGCTTAATAAAATGCCAGTATTTGCGGGCAGAATTACAGTCGCGCTGAATGTTTCCGATGACTTCTGAATACACTTTGCAGGCAGTATCGAAACCGAAAGAGGCTTCGATCATCTTGTTTTTCAAGTCACCGTCAATCGTCTTTGGACATCCGAGTACCTGGACACCGGCGTTGATAGCGGCATAATATTCGGCCAGAACACAAGCATTGGTATTGGAATCATCTCCTCCGATGATGATCAAAGTCTTGATATCAAGAGCCTTCAGAATGATTAAACCTTTGTCGAACTGTTCTTTCTTTTCCAGTTTCGTACGACCTGATCCAATGATGTCAAAACCACCAGTGTTTCTGTATTCGTCAATAATTTCCGCCGTCAGTTCCACATAATTGTGTTCGATAAGACCGGCAGGGCCAAGGATAAAACCGAACAGCCTTGAAGCTGGATTCAGATTTTTGATTCCGTCAAAAATACCGGCGATGACGTTGTGACCGCCAGGAGCCTGACCACCAGAAAGGATCACACCAACATTGACCGGAGCATAGCTGTGTTTCTGGTCTGATGGCATGAATTTTACAACTGGCAAACCGTAGGTTTTCGGGAACAACCGCTTGATTTCTTCCTGATCGGCTACAGACTGGGTCGCTTCTCCTTCAACCATTTTCACGGGTCCGAGAAGCGATACCGGCATTTTGGGCTGATACGATGCACGTGCAATTTGCAGTGCACTTTTTGTCATTTTCATATGCTTATATTGAAGTTGTGAATGATTCACTTTCTGATAAATGGCTTCCTTCAAGCATAGCTCTTAGGGGTAATATGTGCCTTGGAACTCCTTTTTTGAAAACCGTCACAAATTTCGGCATTTTTTTCAGAAAATAAAACATTTCAACTGCCTAATAATGGCCTATTTCAAAAAATATAAGTATTTTTGTCCGGTTTTTGAAAGCCCCATCTTAATTTAATGTAAGGTTCAGATTTTCAATGTATTAGTAATATATCTTTCATCATAAATTTCCACAATAAAAGTAAAGAATATGATTTATTCACACGAAGTACAACAAATGTGTTGTGTCAAAAAAGGGGCCAATCATGCATCCGCTCCGATTCCTGAAGAAGGAAAGTGGGTAAGAGCCAAAGAAATCAAGGATATTTCCGGTTTGACCCACGGCATTGGATGGTGTGCTCCACAACAGGGAGCGTGTAAGCTGACCCTGAATGTGAAGGACGGAATTATCCAGGAAGCATTGGTTGAAACCATTGGTTGCTCAGGTATGACTCATTCAGCCGCTATGGCTTCTGAGATACTCCCAGGCAAAACCATTCTTGAAGCGCTTAATACAGACCTTGTCTGCGACGCTATCAACACGGCCATGCGTGAATTGTTCCTGCAGATTGTCTACGGACGTACGCAGTCCGCTTTTTCTGAAGATGGCCTTCCTATCGGTGCCGGTCTTGAAGACCTTGGCAAAGGATTGCGCAGCCAGGTTGGTACCATGTACGGTACGCTTGCCAAAGGTACTCGTTACCTTGAAATGGCTGAAGGTTACTGCACCAGAGTCGCACTGGATGCCGATGACCAGGTTATTGGTTATGAATTTGTCAATCTTGGCAAATTGATGGAAGAGATCAAGAAAGGCGCTGATGCCAACGAAGCTGTGAAGAAACTCACCTCTTCTTATGGCCGTTTTGCCGAAGGAGTTAAATTTATCGATCCACGTAAACAATAATAAGGAGGAATATACAATGGCATTATTTGAAAGTTATGAACGCAGGATTGACCACATCAATGCTGTATTGAAAGAAAATGGAATTTCAAGCCTCGAAGAAGCTAAATCCATTTGTGCTGCCAAAGGCATCGATCCTTATACAATGTGTGAAGAAACTCAGCCTATTTGTTTTGAAAATGCCAAATGGGCCTATGTGATGGGAGCTGCTATCGCCATCAAGAAAAACTGCAAAAATGCGGCTGAAGCTGCTGAAGCAATCGGCATCGGCCTGCAGGCTTTCTGTATTAAAGGTTCTGTTGCTGATGACCGTAAGGTTGGTCTTGGGCACGGGAACCTGGCTGCCAGACTGCTTCGTGAAGAGACCAAGTGTTTTGCTTTCCTGGCCGGTCACGAATCGTTTGCTGCAGCTGAAGGCGCCATAAAAATTGCCGAAATGGCCAACAAAGTCCGCAAGGAACCGCTCCGCGTCATCCTCAACGGTCTTGGTAAAGACGCTGCCATGGTCATTTCCCGTATCAACGGCTTTACCTATGTTCAGACTGAATTCAACTACTACACCAGTGAACTGAAAGTGGTTAAGGAATACAAGTATTCCGAAGGCCTGCGCAGCAAGGTAAAATGCTACGGTGCTGACGATGTCCGCGAAGGTGTTGCCATCATGTGGAAAGAAGGTGTTGATGTATCCATCACGGGTAACTCAACGAATCCGACACGTTTCCAACATCCGGTTGCAGGTACCTACAAAAAGGAACGGCTGGAACAAGGCAAAAAATACTTCTCAGTTGCTTCCGGTGGTGGTACGGGACGTACACTCCATCCCGACAATATGGCTGCCGGTCCTGCTTCTTATGGTATGACAGACACCATGGGCCGTATGCACTCTGATGCTCAGTTTGCAGGATCTTCCTCTGTTCCGGCACACGTTGAAATGATGGGATTCCTTGGCATGGGCAACAATCCTATGGTTGGTGCTACCGTCGCTGTGGCTGTTGCCGTTGAAGAAGGGTTGAAATAAGAGTAACTGCTTTGACTCATAGTAAGAGGCTGTATCAAATTGGTATAGCCTCTTTCTTTATAACTATCTTAACCGCATACGGCAATAAAAAGCAAAAACAACGCGCATAGCACACCAATAAGTAAATGGTCTGTCGGGCTACTCTTTATGCTTTTTGCCAGTTGAAAGGGCTGTCACCTTAATATTATCCCATCTGGCAGGCTGATTGTAAGACCTGACGCCTATATACCCAGAGACGTATTTGTCATCGGAACAGGTCATCTTGGGCGTTTTCATGTCATCGACATAAATCGTGAAGGTTGAACCTTTTGCCTCAACTCTAAGTTTGTACCATGTACCGGCCGTCACCTCCATATTGGCAGATTTTAATTCAACCCAGTCATTATCAGCCCGGCCAAAAATCAGCCGTTTATTTCCGGCATTGAGCCCCACATAATAGCCGTTGTATTCATCATCTCCAAAACCAAGCTTACTGGCTCTAAAAATGATGCCGCCATCACCAGTTGTTCCTTCTACTTTGACGTTGACATCGTACGTAAAATCCGAAAAATCGGTTGATGCCTGTACTGATTTTGAGCCGTTATGCCCTACATTCGTAGAGGCGGCAAATTCACCATGCTGAACATAAAATGCCCCATTGTACGTAACCCAACCTGTTTGTTTTCCGTCAAAAAAATCATCCGAAAAGGAAGTGGTCACTTTAGCTGGTACACCAACTGCAGGAAAGCAGGTAATCCGTATATTTTCAGCACCAAAAGGCACCAACGTAACTTGTTCTGTAGCCTGACAGGCAGCAACAAGGCCATAAGGAGGATCACAGGCAAAAAGGCCATTCAAGTCATAGCCCCACTCCGGTATTTTCCTGGCCTTAACTTGCAACGATACGGGTGTGGTAGTCTGGATGAACGGATTTTCCGGCATTGTCTTCTTTTTTACCTGAAAAGAAGATTCAGGATGCTTTTTATCAATAACCAGCGCATAATTCCAGTCAGAAGCAGGAAATAGTTCGTTTTCCTTGAACCCATTTCCATAATCCACTCTCGGAACCCAGTTTTCCTGTATTTTGAGCGAATAGACAAGAGGTCCCCGTTGAACACTGACGGAATGATTGACTTCGTTGTTGATAGCAATACCCATCGGCAGTTCTACCGTCATTGCATCGTGGTTGTTCCAGGTCCGGTTGACGGTATAAAAAGCGCCTGACAAGACCCCT
>JAUZOU010000227.1 GCA_030706285.1 Bacteroidota bacterium | reverse complement strand
TTTACTGAAGCAGTACGAAAACCCGGATACAATCGTCAACAACGAAGAGCAAAGCAGCAACAAACGCCGCATTCAGGAAGTGCTGGAACAATTCAGCATCCGTATCAGTTCAATCACCGCAACCGTCGGTGCAACCGTTACATTGTACGAAATCATTCCCGAACCAGGCATTCGTATTTCCCGTATCAAGAGCCTTGAAAACGATATTGCTTTAAGCCTTGCCGCATTGGGCATCCGTATCATCGCCCCTATCCCTGGTAAGGGAACGATCGGCATAGAGGTGCCGAACAGGGATCCTCAGATCGTATCCATGCGCAGCGTCCTCAATTCCAAGAAATTTACCGAGTCGAAATACGAGTTGCCGATGGCTCTCGGTAAAACCATCACAAACGATGTCTTCATCGTCGATCTGTGTAAAATGCCGCACGTACTGGTGGCCGGTGCGACAGGCCAGGGAAAATCCGTCGGGCTGAATGCCATGATCACATCGCTGCTTTACAAGAAACATCCGTCTGAACTAAAGTTCGTACTGGTGGATCCGAAAATGGTCGAATTCAACATTTACTCAGCCATTGAAAAACATTTTCTAGCCAAACTGCCTGATGACAGCAAAGCCATTGTTACGGATTTTACGAAAGTCATCCAGACCCTGAACTCGCTGACCAAAGAAATGGACGACCGCTATAACCTGTTGATGCTGGCCAATTGCAGGAACATCAAGGAATACAATACGAAGTTCATCAGCCGGCACCTGAATCCGGAAAAAGGGCACAAGTTCCTGCCGTACATTGTTGTGGTGATCGATGAGTTCGGCGATCTTATCATGACGGCTGGCAAGGAGATCGAAATGCCGATTGCCCGTATTGCCCAGAAAGCCAGAGCAGTTGGTATCCATATGATCATTGCGACTCAACGGCCTACCACCAACATCATTACCGGTACAATCAAGGCCAACTTCCCAGCCCGGGTTGCTTTCCGTGTTATTTCAGTAACCGACTCCAGAACCATTCTGGATGCTTCCGGAGCCAACCAGCTGATCGGCCGGGGTGATATGCTCTTTTCACAAGGCAGTGATCTGGTGCGTGTGCAGTGTGCTTTCGTCGATACACCAGAGGTCATCAACATTACTAATTTCATCAGCGAACAACAAGGGTATCCGACAGCCTTCTACCTGCCAGAACCGACCACAGACGGAAACAGCAGTGGAGGCGGCACGATGAGCGATATCGGCGACCGTGATCCGTTGTTCGAAGAGGCAGCCAGACTGATCGTCATTCATCAGCAAGGATCGACATCCCTCATCCAGCGGAAGTTTTCCATCGGATACAACCGGGCAGGCCGCATTGTCGACCAATTGGAAGCAGCCGGCATCATCGGTCCGAATGAAGGCAGCAAGGCTCGTCAGGTATTGGTCGAAGACGAATTCCAACTGGATAATCTGCTGGCCAGAGTACCATAATGACATCCATGCCCGGTTTCCCAGGTAGGAGTCTCATTTAAAAGTGGAGTCTTAACTAATTTTCTATTGATATGAAACGTTATCTGTATTTCGTAATGGCATGTTGGTTGTCCGCTTCAGCCAGTTTTGCTCAAAATGATGCCAAAGCCCTTGATATACTCAACAAAGCCTCAGCTGCATACATAAAGGCAGGTGGTGTAAAAGCCGGATTTTCGCTCCAGATACTGAGCAAAGGTGGCAAACTTGGGGGAAAGATGGATGGATCCATCCGCTTGAAAGGCAAAAAGTTCAAGCTGGAAGTTGAAGAAATGATTACCTGGTTTGACGGCAATAACCAATGGGTTTACCTGAAAAAAAACCAGGAAGTCAATGTCAGCAATCCGACTGAAAAGGAATTGCTCATGATCAATCCCGTTAATGTGTTTCAGTTGTACAAACATGGGTATAAATGTAAATTTACCGGTCAAGAATCCGATAACGGCAAAGTCCTGTTGAACGTATTGCTGACTCCGACAGATAAGTACAGTCAACTGTCGGGCATTGTAGCTACATTTGACAAGACCTCGTTAAGGCCAGTCAGGATCATTATTACCAACAAAGACAAGTCCGGTTCGCGCATTTCTATCCCGACTTATCTGACAGGACAGAATTACCCTGATACCCTCTTTATCTTTCAGCAAAAAAACTATCCGAGCACAGAAGTCATCGATCTTAGATAATTGCTTAGTAATCAAAACATCAACCAATCATATTAACCATGACCAACGTTACCGAACATGTACGCTGCCTGATCATCGGATCCGGACCGGCAGGATATACCGCCGCCATCTACGCAGGACGCTCCAATTTATCCCCTGTTTTATATGAAGGCTTACAACCAGGCGGACAATTGACCACAACGACAGAAATCGAAAATTTTCCTGGCTATCCGGACGGTGTTTCTGGTAACGATATGATGGAAGACCTACGGAAACAAGCCATTAAGTTTGGAGCAGACGTACGGCGTGGAGTCGCTACCTTTGTTGAACTATCGACGGCTCCATATGCCATTACCATCGACGGTGAGAAAACGCTCACCTGCGATACGCTGATTATCGCGACAGGCGCCACCGCCCAGTACCTTGGGCTACCGGATGAAATCAAATATGCCGGAATGGGCGTATCAGCCTGTGCCACCTGTGACGGATTCTTTTACCGCAAGAAAAAAGTAGCCGTCGTCGGTGGCGGAGATACAGCCTGTGAAGAGGCTTCTTATTTGGCAGGCCTTGCTTCTCAAGTGTACCTCATTGTCCGGAAACCATTCCTGAGAGCCTCAAAGATTATGCAGGAACGCATCCTGAATACACCGAACATCACCGTGCTGTTTGAACATGAAACCACCGGATTATTCGGAGAGAACGGAGTGGAAGGGGCACATCTGGTCAAACGCCGGGGTAAACCTGATGAAACCAAGGTAGACATCGCCATTGATGGATTTTTCCTCGCCATCGGGCATAAACCAAACACGGATATCTTTGCCAACTATCTGGAGTTGGATGAAACCGGTTACATCAAAACCATTCCCGGCACTCCGAGGACAAACATACCAGGTGTATTTGCTGCCGGTGATGTGGCTGATCCGAGCTATCGACAAGCCATCACAGCTGCAGGTAGTGGTTGTGCTGCAGCAATTGAAGCGGAGCGCTATCTCGTAGCAAATAAATTGTAATAAAAACGGAAACATTTTTTTGGATATTCCATTGATATTGCATACTTTTGCACCTCGATTCGAGTAAGGTTTATCAAGCGGCGCTGTCTATTGATATCCCACCTTCCGGAGTATAACTTGAAATATAATCAGTTAATGTACGCAATTGTAGAAATCGCGGGACAACAGTTCAAGGCTGAAGCCGGCAAAAGATTGTATGTTCACCGCCTCGAAGCAGAACCTGGTTCTGTTGTAGAATTTGACAAAGTGTTGTTGGTAGACAACGAAGGTACCGTAAATGTTGGTGAACCAACGATCGAAGGCGCTAAAGTCGTGTGTGAAATATTGTCACACTTAAAAGGCGAAAAAGTGTTGATTTTCAAAAAGAGACGCAGAAAAGGGTATCGTAAATTGAACGGTCACCGTCAATATCTTACGGAAGTCAAAATCAACGAAGTAATAGCTTAATCCTTAAAATAGAACAACAATGGCACATAAGAAAGGAGTCGGTAGTTCAAAGAACGGCCGCGAATCAGAAAGCAAGCGATTGGGCGTAAAAAAGTTCGGCGGTGAAGCTGTAATTGCAGGTAATATTTTAATCCGTCAACGGGGCACCGTACACCATCCTGGTGAAAACGTCGGCATGGGCAAAGACCACACATTATACGCTTTGGTCGATGGAACCGTTAGTTTCCGTCGTAAAAAAGAAGACAGATCTTACGTTTCTGTGATTCCTGCACCCGTTGGGGAATGACAAAAAAGTTGAAAAGTTATTAAAAAGGCCGCTTTGTAAGCGGCCTTTTTCGTTGGAGTTGCTATCTTTGAGAAAATACGCCACTCCATGACCACCATACACCTTAAACGATCAGGGACAAAACTGTCTTTTCGAGCGCTTTCCATAAGATTCTGCATCAATTGCTTATCCATAAAAAATAGTTCTAGCTTCAAATTAATTTTACTATTGCTGATGTGCCTCTACGGTACCAGCCAATTAACCTACGCCAATAACGATTGGCTTGAATCGTATAACATCGAATGGAAAAGCCCCAGTAAAAATTCCGGCGAAAGCATGCCTTGCGGTGGCGGAGATATCGGGCTGAATGTCTGGGTTGAAAATGGAGATGTACTGATGTACCTGGCCAGAAGTGGAACATTTGATGAACTGAACGGTTTCCCGAAGCTTGGAAGAATCCGGATTCACCTCACGCCCAACCCATTTGAGGAAGGTTCATCCTTTAGCCAAAAGCTCAATCTTGAAAAAGGGTGTGTCGAAATCAATGGAGACAGATTCGGTACCAGTGCCAGCATCATTGTCTGGGTGGACGTTCACCGGCCTGTCATACACCTTGATATATCCAGTAGTGATAAATCCGAAGCGGTCATCACCTATGAGAACTGGCGTCAGAATTCCCAAGAGCTCACGAATGCGGAAAAAGATGCCTGCCGGTCCTGGTTGGGAGCGCCGCAGAAAGCCATACTGGACAAAGACAATGTCTCGTTTGTCGCAGACAACAATGCCATTTTATTTTACCATCAGAATAGAAACGTCAATACCAGTTTCGATCTGGTTGTTGAACAACAAGGGCTGGACAGTGTGAAAAATAAACTGTTCAATCCGCTGCATAATCTGGTATTCGGAGGGTTGGTAAAAGGCCGGAACATGGTGGCCGACAGCCTCACCAAAGGAATCTATGCCAGTACACCCTTTTGGGGTTGGAAACTGAAAAGCCGGGTACCTGATACCAGGCACACGGCTGAAATCGTGTTGTACACCGCTGCAGTCGATTCAGTTTACAAATGGGAAGATGGGCTGGCCAAAACACTCATGGATGCCAATCTCAACAACAAACATGCCAGAAGACAGACGTTGGATTGGTGGGAAGATTTCTGGGACAGAAGCTATATTCGCATCAATGAAGACAATGACGACGTCACAGCCAAGCCCTGGCAGGTCGGCCGGAATTATCAGGTATTCCGTTACCAGCTTGGTTGCAATGCCTATGGAGACTATCCGACTAAATTCAACGGCGGATTATTCACCTTCGATCCTGAATATGTAGAGACTGACCGTAAGCAGACGCCGGATTTCCGCCGTTGGGGTGGCGGCAGTTTTACGGCCCAAAATCAACGGCTGGTTTATTGGCCGATGCTGAAAAGCGGAGATTTCGAACTCATGAAATCC
>JAUZOU010000226.1 GCA_030706285.1 Bacteroidota bacterium | reverse complement strand
TTTGGCTCAAAGACACTGACTTTGACCATTACAGACCCCAACGGAGAATACTGTCAAGGTTACATACTGGAAAAGCAAGTGGGCAACGGTGATTTTAGCGTAGTGTATGAGTCGGAAGATCCGACATCCAGAACCTACTCAGATACTCTCAATTTAACGTTGGCCAACAAGATACGCTATCGTGTCAGGACAAAACTCGCCGACAGCACATTGTCCGAATATTCCAATGAGATCGGATACGATACCAGTGAAGGCAGCACCTTTCAATATGGCCTTGTCAACGTATTTAATGTAGGCTGGAATTCCATCTATTTTAAACAACCGTATGCCAGTTTTCCTACCATTATCGTTGGATCTCCAACGAACAAAAACAGCAGCATCCAATTCTGCAGCCGCGCAAAACTCATCAGTTATACCTCCCGTTTCAATCTTCAGATCATTCCATGGTCCTATCAGAATGTGTCATCAATCAGCCAGGCTGAAACTGTCCCTTATATAGTCACAGCTCCGGGAAATTATGACTTCGACGGGCTGAAGGCTGAGGCCGGAAAAAGTACCGTTTCCGGTTCCTGGTCACAGGTCACGTTTAAAGTGCCCTTCGATACGATCCCTGTCGTATTCGTAACCGGTGTCACCTCACCGACAACCTACGCAGTGACGGCAAGAGTCCGGAATGTCACCAAAACAGGTTTTGAGGTTAAGCGGCTGAAAGAATCTGCCATTACCACCATCCTTCCGAGTGAATACGTTGCCTATTTTGCCATTACCCCTGGCACGGGCGCTGTCAACAATAAAAAATTGATCGTCGGCAAGACGTCAAACAATGCCATCAGCGCTGTTTACAACACCATAAATTATGGCGACAGCCTGGCAACCCCGCTTTTTATTGCTCAGATGCAGACGTGCAATGACGACACCGTCGCAGCTACGTTGCGAAGCCTTCTCATCAGTAACAAATATGCCAACGTGATGAAACAGCGGGAACGGTCCTGTGGCGTCGTCACCATGTCCAGAGAAACCGGCGGCTGGATGGCTATCGATACGGCCTCTTACATTCCTACCAGCATCAACAACCAGGTAGTGAGGGAAGCGCTGTCTTTTTATCCGAATCCTGCCAGTGATAAACTGTATCTGAATGACTCATTTCCAGGAGGGCTGGCCATTGACGTGTACAATCTGTTCGGGATGCTGGTGAAGCGGACCGTTATCTTTGGTAACCAGCTAGACATCAGCGATATTCCTGCTGGTTATTACCTATTGAAGACCCCTCTGCATAAGGCAGCCAAATTTGTAAAACTATAACCATTAACCCTCTTCATCAAGTATGAACAAACACATTATAGCAGCCATCTGTCTAACCGTTTTTTCTGTGGCAGGTGTTTTTTCTGCAAAGGCGGGGACTCAACTCACCATTACCGGCCAGAACGGATCGGTCAGAAGCATTGAACTAAGCGCTCTTGGTAAGATCACATTCCAGTCATCAGAATTGATGTTCCATTTCCAGGATGGCGTACTAGAACCTATGCCCATTTCTTCGGTCAAAAGAATGACTTTTACACAACAGAGCAGCTTGCCAAAAGCAGATAAGACAGTTACTATTTCGATCTATCCGAATCCTGCCACTGATTACCTCATCATAAACAATTTACCGGCCAAGGCCTCACAGGTTTTTATATACAGCATCAGCGGGAGGCTTATGCTATCACGTACGCTGGAGTCTACGACAGAACAACTAACGGTCAGCCAATTGCCTGACGGTTTCTATATTCTGAAAATCAACGATCAGGCATTCAAATTTTCAAAGGAATGAAGCAATTTATACTCGCAATAACCGGATTATTTTATCTTTCGACGTTGTTTGCACAAGACAACATTTTTGTCTTTCAATCAGATTCGTCTGTTACTGCCGTCAAGACCTCAGCCATTGACAGCATTTCTTTCAGTGAAAATGGCGCCCAACTCAACCTGATCAAAGCAGGCCAGACCAAATCGAATCTGACCGTGTCTACCATCGACAGTATTACCTTTTCAGGGAATCTGCCGGTAATCAGAGCCATGGAAACGCCGATCCTGATCGATCAGGCCAAGGCAAAAATGGCCATCATTGTCTCCACGAAAGGTGGATCGGCCATTCTTAGCAAAGGCCTTTGCTGGAGCTTATATCCTCATCCGACCATCGACAGCCTGAAGATCGTCAGTGGTGCCACCTCGGATTCATCGACTGTCTATATGACCAAGCTGATTGCAGGATCAACGTATTACGTCAGACCTTTTATTACGAACAGTTGCGGAACCACCTATGGCCAGGAATTCAGTGTCAACGTTCCTGGTTACACGCTTCCAGACGTTGAAACGATATCTATAACTTATAACGGGAACCTTGAAGCTATTTGTACCGGTAAAGTCAATAGCAGCGGCGGGTACCCGGTCCTGATCGCCAGAGGATTTTGCTGGTCCACGTCTGCCACTCCGACTATTGACGAAAACAGGATACCATTTGGCTTGTCAAACGGAAGCTATACGACCACCGTCAAATTTCCCAACGCCAACGTCAAGTATTATGTCCGGGCTTTCGCAACAAATACCCTTGGAACAAGTTATGGCGAAACCATGACCATTACCCCACAATTGGGCAATGTCACCTACAACCTTGATTTCAAACCGGCCAACGACACGGAAAAGAACTATTACCGCCTCATCAAGATTGCCATGGACAGTGCCTGCTACTATTATAACAGGTATACGACCTTCTCAATCAATATTTATGTCTATTACGATCCAAACATTCCTACAGCACAAGCAAGTTATCACGGTTCCATCGGCTTTGGATCAGGAACCACCTATATGGACGTCTGCACGGCCATGCATGAAATGGCTCATTATATGGGGTCAGGAACCACTCAGGTATGGCAAGACCTGACGGTCAATGGCGTTTATACAGGCGCTGCTGCCACTCAAATGCTACGAACCGTCACCAATGATCCGACGGCTATACTGCATGGAGATGACATGCATTTCTGGCCATACGGACTCAATTATAAATATGAAGTTTCGTCGGCACAGGATTATATACGTCATGCAAAAATTGTCAATGCTATGAGAACAGATTGCGGATGGTAAGACGCTAAAAAAGTTTCATCCGAAAACAAAACATCTTTCATGAAACTTGTTATACGAATGTATGACATAATTTTCACAAAAAGGTTATTCCAGGAAATCAAAAAACATTCTATTATTAACTCTGTACAACCATTAATTTAATCAAACCATGAAGCTAAAACGCTACTCAACAAAATGGACGAGTTATGTCAAAAGTTGTCTGATTGCTGTTGGATTGTCAGCGACCATGCTAGGTACGGCTCAGGACGTAACAACAGGTCTGATTCTTCACTATGATTTTGAAAACATGCAAGGCACGGCAGCTGGTACAACCTTAACCGACAAGTCCGGCACGGGTAATAATGGCACCATTCAAGGAGCGCTTATTGACTCGGCAGGTTATGCCGGTCGTGGCCTCTATTTTGCAACAAAAAACGACTACATCAAACTGCCTGAAAACATTACCTCATCGCTGAAGTCGTTCACCTATGCCACCTGGGCTTATTTTACAACAGCAAACAACGCCCGTTTGTTTGACTTCGGAAATACGACTGATGACAACAACCCGAGTGACAACTTATGCTTTATGCCAAACAATGCCAATGGGAAAGCCCGTATGCGTTATCGTGCGACCGGCGCAACCGTTGCCTATAACGTCGATGCGACGACTGCCACTCCTGTGGGACAGTGGGCTCACATCGCCGTTACGTTCAAATGGGACGAGTCGACCAGCGCAGGAACCGCCACGATCTACATCAATGGGGTTGCCTGTGGCACCAGCACTTTTTCCAACTTCAATCCAAGCTTGCTGGGTACGACAGCGTATAACTTTATAGGCCGTTCACGCTGGGCTCAGGATAGTAATGGACTGAATGCCGTCCTGGATGATGTCCGTTTATACAACCGCGCCCTGACATCCCGCGACATCATGACGTTAATCGGCTACTCGAAAGAGCTGCAGGATGCGCAGGAAAACCTGACCCTCAATAATGGAGACCTTTCTGCGATTACGTCCTCCTTAACATTGCCAACGACTGCCGATGGTGGCATCTCCATCACATGGGCCAGTTCCAATAAAAGCATCATTGACACCCTTGGCAATGTCACCCGCCCGGAACAATACGACGCGACAGTCGTTTTGACAGCCACCCTCACCCAACTCGTAGGTAATAAAACGTATTCTCTTGCCAAATCATTCACAGCTGTAGTTAAAGCCCAGAAAGATGTCGCTGACCAGTTAGCCAAATGGTCTTTCACCCCAGAAAGTATCAAACTTGACAATGGCATCATTAAGGTAACGGACGAGTCTGAAAGTGGTTTTGTTGCGACTGTCATGAATGATGCGCACATTCGCACCATCGGTAAAACGGACCAATACAACGTGCTCGACCTTGGCAACGGAACAGGTTACCTGGATATGGGTACTGAAATCGGTAAAGCCATTTACTCGCTCAACAACTATACGATGTGCGGATTTTTCCGCATAGCCGGTGATTATGCTTACATCAATTCGAACGGAAACTTCTACTGGACATTCTCCAACACGGCCGATGCTATGAACGACCCGACCGGTTACATCATCGGTAGCCTGAAAGAAACGAGTCAAAGCATCGCCACCGGTCGTTATGACAACGGCAATCAAGCCGTCAGCGCCGCCAAGAATGCGGCCAAAGGCGCCTGGCATCACTTTGCCTATACACAGAAAGATAACACAGGCACCCTATACGTTGACGGACAGCAAGTTGCAACCGGTACTATTTCCAATCTACCTTCTCTGACATTACCAAAGGCAGGCAAAACAGGCACGCTATACAACTGGCTCGGACGTTCCAATTACACTTCTGACTGTTATCTTCGTAAAACCATGCTGTACGACTTCGAATTGTGGAGAGATGCCATGACCGCCGATGACCTCAATTATCAGTTCGGTATTCTGGAAACGCTCGACAAACTGAACAACGCTGTCGGCGAAGATTCCAGCTATGTATTGCCGGAACTGAAAACAGAAATGAATGCACTGACGCTGGACAACCTTTCCTCTGTTACAAGCAATCTGACATTACCAGTTAAAGGGTCCATCGACCCGACCATTGCCATTGGCTGGAAAAGCAGCATCCCATCCATCATTGATGCAACAGGCAACGTAACGCGGCCAGACATGTACCCTGCCAAAGTCAAATTGACAGCAGTCTTGTTTAAGAGCGGCCAAAGCGTGACAAAATCATTCGATGCCACGGT
>JAUZOU010000225.1 GCA_030706285.1 Bacteroidota bacterium | reverse complement strand
CAAATACGTCACACCAGTATAAACGGCCGATTTTTTGGCGGTGGCATCGCCTTTGGCTTTGGAGGACAGGTAATCGGACGAAGCCATGGAAAGCGCGGCAGAGATGCCGGTTACCAATCCGGCCATGCTGATCGTTTTCGTCTCTCCAAGCGCCAGGGTAAATCCAGCCAGCGCTCCGGTCAGTTCAACCAAGGCATCATTCAGTCCAAGTACCATCGAACCGACATAGTTCAGTTTTTCTTCATCAAGTAACCCGAGAATCTCTTTTTCGTGTGCTTTTTCTTCTTCCGAGAGCCGTTCGGCTTCAGGCATCGTTTTGGAGAGTTCTGCATACATGCTGGAACCGGTACCTTCCCGTTTTTCCATCAGTTTCAGGATGAAGGTCAATCCTAATAGCTTGGCCAATAACGTTGTACTAAAGATTTTCCATTGGCTGGGCTTTATATCAATACCTGTTTGAGAAGCCCAAAATGTGGCATGCTCCAGCTCCTGACTGCCGATACGCCTTAAAACCTCTGCATTCACGGCATTGGTTGTATGACTTGCCAGTCGCATATAAATATGATGTTCGGAAAGTTCATTTTTTTGAGCAGAAAGGGCGAACTTGAGTAATTGTCTATCCATGGGAATTGCGTTTAAATGGTGGAGCAAAGATAGAAAAAGTTTGGCCTGACTTGAATGAAAGAATAAGTAACTTCAACTCAAACTTAACTCCCCAAAAAATCGCAAATAATGGTTATATTTGCCGAATCGGTCAAAAAAGACAGTGTTTTTTGATAGGATGAAACGTCATTGTTTCTTTATCCTTTTTATGTTGATCATAGTTTCAGACAAAACATCTTAGTACTGTGGATTTTACAATCTATTCTTATATATACCTGGCAACATCAATCATAACCTTGTCTGTGGCCGTTATGGCCTGGCAAAGAAAACGCGTTGTTGGTTCCAAAGAACTGGCCGGGATGACGTTGGCTGTATCCCTTTGCTCTTTTTTCCTGATCTTTGAGTCTGCCAGCGAGACGGTTTCCGGCAAGGTCTTTTGGTCAAAAGTATCCTATCTGTTTGTTGTATTGATACCGATATTTTATTACCTGTTTGTCTTCCGGTTTACCAAACTGATTCGGTTTAAAGACCTCAAAGGCGGATGGATGCTGTTTCTGTTGCCTTTCATAACGTTGATCATGGCATGGACCAACGATTATCATCACCTTATCTGGAGCGGTTTTTCTCCGATTTCTGAAAAGACAAACCTCATTGTCTATTACCACGGTTTCTGGTTCCTGATTGGATATATGTTGTATTCGTATATTCTTATTTTCTTTTCCACCATACGGCTTTTGTCTTTCAACCGTAAAAATAAACACAAAAAAGCGTTCAGGCATCAGGGATGGGTAGTGGTTTTGGCAGGATTGATTCCATGGGCTGCCAGTATCCTCTATCTGACAGGTCTTGATCCTGTACCCGGTCTGGATATTACAACCATCAGCACCATGATCTGCAGTTTGTTATTTGCCTATTCCATTCTGCGGAGTCAGCTGTTGAACCTTGTTCCCATAGCTCGTGAGACACTTGTTGAAACACTGCCGATCGGAATTATTGCACTTGACGATCAAAACAGGATACAGGATATCAATGAATCGGCTAAAGTCCTTTTGGGAATAACCATGAAAGATTTATTTGGCCTTACTCCATTTCAGGCTGCTTCAACTGCAACTGAACTACTGGATGCTGTTCTGTCTGAAGAAACGCCTGCTCAGGTCGATTTGACGGAAAATGGCTGCTTCAGGTCCTTTCAGATTGTTAAAAAAAACCTCAAATCACTGAATGGAAGCCGTCTGATTATTATCAATGATATTACAGAACAAATAATCAGACAAAAAGAGCTGATGGAAGCCAAACTGAAGGCTGAAGAAAGCGACAACCTGAAATCTGCTTTTTTGGCAAATATGAGCCATGAAATCCGGACACCGATGAACAGTATTATGGGATTCATTTCCATTTTGCAGGAAAGTGACCTGTCCAGCGAAGAAAGAGAAGAATATCTGGGTATCGTTAAATCAAACGGAGACCGGTTGCTTTCGACACTCAACGATATTGTCGATTTATCTAAGATTGAATCAGGGCAGATTCATCTAAACTTGACGGAGATGGATGTGAATGAGATTTTGATCAATATGTACGGATTGTTTAAGAATGAAGCGGAAATCAAAGGACTTGTATTCAGCCGTTCTGACTTGATGCCCAATGATGTATCCTATATAAGAACAGATAAGGACAAATTGTATTCAATTATTACCAACCTGATTAAGAATGCCCTGAAATATACGAATGAAGGATTTGTCCGCTTTGAATGTGTTATGGATGAGACGCACCTTATTTTTTCTGTCAGTGACAGTGGTATTGGCATACCGAAAGAAAAACACAAGGCCGTATTCGAACGGTTTATACAAGTAGATTCATCCCGTAAGCGCGTATACGAAGGTTCAGGTCTTGGGCTGGCCATCACCAAAGCATATGTGGAAATGCTTGGTGGTAAAATCTGGCTTGAGAGCGAAGAAGGCAAAGGTAGTACGTTTTCCTTCAACATCCCGATTGAACATGTTCCGTTTAATTTCTGATCTGATTATAGACTCACTAACAATAATTTCTGATGAATAGGAAAATTGTGACAGTATTGGCAGCAATGGTTGCTGTAATGGCTTGTCAGGCAGGTCTAAAAAAAACGCCCTTCAAGGAAGGTGCTTTTAAAGAATGGGCGCAAACACCGCCGATGGGTTGGAACAGCTGGGATTGCTATGGTCCGACCGTTAAAGAGTTTGAAGTAAAAGCCAATGCCGACTATATGGCGGAGAAACTGAAGTCTTATGGTTGGGAATACATAGTGGTCGATATCCGGTGGTTTGTTGAAAATGACAAGGCCGGTGGCTATAATCAGACAGATCCACGGTATGTGATCGACAAATATGGCCGATATATGCCGGCTGTGAACCGGTTTCCATCAGCCGAAAACGGGAAGGGTTTCAAGGCTTTGGCCGATTATGTGCACAGCAAAGGCTTGAAATTCGGCATTCACATCATGCGTGGGGTCCCTAAAGTAGCTGTCGAACAAAAAATGCCGGTTAAAGGCACCAAAGGCATCACGGCTGATCAGATTTATTCCAAGAACCAGCAATGCGAATGGCTGAAAGATAATTACACCGTCGACGCAAAGAAGCCTGGTGCTCAAGCTTATTACAATTCCATTATGGAGCTCTATGCTTCATGGGGGGTCGATTTTATCAAGATAGACGATTTATCGCGCCCTTATCACCAGGATGAAATCGAATTGATCCGTAAGGCCATTGATCGTTGCGGGCGTCCGATCGTCCTGAGTACGTCTCCTGGAGAAACGCCCCCGGAAAAAGTCGATCATGTGCGTACCCATGCCAATATGTGGCGTATGGTGGATGATGTCTGGGATACCTGGGGCCATATCACTCACCTGATGAAAGTCTGTGAAAGTTGGTATCCCTACATTGCTCCTGGAACTTGGCCGGATTGCGATATGATCCCACTTGGCCGGATTTCCATACGGGGAGAACGGGGCAATGACCGGATGACTCGCCTGACGAAGGATGAACAGTATTCTCTGATGACCTTGTTTGCTATTTTCCGTTCGCCGTTGATGTTCGGTGGTGATCTGCCAAGCAACGATGCTTTTACACTTTCATTGCTGACCAACCGGGAAGTGTTGAACATGCACCGGTATGGGACAGCTGTGCATCAATTGTTTCAGGATCGCACGAAACTGGCCATTACTTCCAGAAACCGGGTAACCGGTGATGTCTATCTGGCCGTGTTTAACTTATCAGATGACAGTATTCCTGCTACGATTTCCGTCAAACTGGAGGATCTGAACCTGAAGGGAGCCCAACATGTCACCGATTTATGGACAGGGGAAGAGAAAGATCCCGTCATCGAAACGATCTTGTGTACGTTGAAGCCTCATGCTTGTGTATTATATAAATTAAATTAATGACTGAATCATGAAAAAACTGATTGGATGCGTCGCTATGTTTGCTACTTGCTTTTCGCTTGTTGCTCAATCGTTTCAGCAAACAGCACAAGGCTTGACTTTTAAGACCCAAGGCGTTGATGTGACACTGCAGTGTTATGCGCCTGATATCATCAGGGTGATTAAGTCTCCGGAAGGCGTGACTTACGATAAACCCTGTTTGTCTGTCGTCAAGCGACCTGAAAAAACTGATTTCAAGGTGTCGGCAGTTGGCAATCAAGTCACACTCTCAACCGCAAAAATGACTGTTCTTGTCGACGTATTGACCGGCGGTATTCAGTTCCTGACCGTGAATGGGAAACAGTTGTTCATGGAAAAGCCTTATGGCATTCAGTTTGCTCCCTGTATGGACGGCACAAAAGCTAGCTATCAGGTACGTCAAGCCTTCCTGCTTGATTCTGATGAGACCATCTATGGCCTTGGAGAACATGAGAACGGTGTCATGAACCAGCGTAACCAGACCTTGGAGCTGAAAAACGAAAATATGAGCGTCTGTATTCCAATGATCCAGTCCATTAAAGGTTATGGCGTATTCTGGGATCAGTATGCCATTTCAACGTTCAGGGACAACCGGCAGGAACTCTCGATGGAATCTGTGGGAGCCTGTGCTGACTATTATTTTATGTATGGTGGAAATGCTGATGGTGTCATTGCAGACATGCGTGCGTTGACCGGTCAGTCTCCAATGTTGCCTTTATGGGCCTATGGCTTTTTCCAGAGCCGGGAACGCTACAAAAATCAGACAGAACCGGTAGCGGTGGTTGCCAAATACAGGGAACTGGGCGTTCCACTCGATTGCATCATCCAGGATTGGCAATATTGGGGCAAAGACAGCCTTTGGAATGCCATGGATTTCAATCCGGAGACCTATCCGGATCCTAAGGGTATGGTAGACAAGGTGCATAAGATGCATGCGAAAATGATGATTGTTGCCTGGCCTGGATTTGGACCGTTAACACCACAGTATAAAGAATTGAAAGACAGAGATATGCTGATCAACTTTGATACGTGGCCGCCTAAGTCAGGCACCAAACCGTACGATGTCTATAATCCTGCTGCGCGTGATATTTACTGGAACTATTTAAGCAAAGGCGTTTTTTCAAAAGGCTTTGATGCCTGGTGGCTTGATTCGTCCGAACCTGACCACATCAATGTAAAGGAGGCTGATTTCGATCAGGTCACCCATCTTGGAACCTTCCGCAGTGTGCACAATGCCTTTCCGTTGATGACGACAGGCGGTGTGTATGATCACTGGCGTGCGGAACGCTCTGACAAACGTGTTGT
>JAUZOU010000224.1 GCA_030706285.1 Bacteroidota bacterium | reverse complement strand
TGTATGAAGCCATCGAAAAGTCCGTCGAGGCCGGGTTTATGGCTTCCAATTTTCTTAAACCGTTCAATCCTGGTGACTATTCGCCTGAAAACTATCAACTGATTGACCTCCACAGGCCCTATGTTGACAACATCATACTGGTATCGGCATCCGGCAAACCCATGCATCGTGAAACAGATTTGGTTGATGTTTGGTTTGATTCCGGTTCCATGCCTTATGCCCAGATGCATTATCCGTTCGAGAACAAGGAACGGGTCGAAAGCGGGGAAATCTTCCCGGCCGATTTCATAGCTGAAGGTGTCGACCAGACCAGAGGCTGGTTTTTTACGCTGCATGCCATTGCTACCATGGCATTTGACTCTGTGGCATTCAGAAATGTCATTTCCAACGGGTTGGTACTGGACAAGAATGGCAACAAGATGTCCAAACGCCTTGGAAATGCGGTTGATCCATTTTCGACCATTGAGAAGTATGGTTCCGATGCCGTCAGGTGGTATATGATCACCAATTCCTCTCCATGGGACAATCTGAAATTCGATACGGAGGGGATTGAAGAGGTGCGCCGCAAATTCTTCGGTACGCTGTACAACACCTATTCCTTTTTTGCCTTATATGCTAATGTCGATGGTTTCGTCAATCAGCAGGCTGTCATTCCAGTGGAAAAACGTCCTGAAATTGACCGTTGGATTTTATCCCAACTTAACAGCCTGATCCGTGAAGTAGACACCTGTTACGAAACGTACGAGCCTACGCGCGCAGGCCGTGCCATCAGTGATTTTGTGACTGAAAATCTTAGTAACTGGTATGTGCGCCTGAACCGGAAACGGTTTTGGGGGGGCGGCTGCAACGAAGACAAGCTGGCCGCTTATCAGACCTTGTATACCTGTCTGGAAACCGTTTCACGGCTAATGGCACCGATTGCTCCGTTTTATGCCGATAAATTATTTTCGGACCTGAACACTGTCAGCGGAAACGATCCGTCTTTCTCCGTTCACCTGGCTGATTTCCCGGTTGCCGACAGCAAGCTGATCGATCTCAACCTTGAAACCCGCATGCAGATAGCTCAGCAGATTTCTTCCATGATTCTGGCGCTTCGCCGTAAAGTCGGCATCAAGGTGCGTCAACCATTGCTGGAGATCATGATCCCAGCTGTCGATGAAGAACAGAAAGCCCATATTGAAGCAGTCAGCAGTCTGATTTTGAATGAGGTGAATGTGAAGGACCTCCATTTTGTCGATAATACAGCCGGCATCCTTGTCAAACGCATTAAGCCGGATTTCAAGAAACTCGGCCCGAAATGTGGCAAGCTAATGAAGCAAGTTGCCAATCAATTGACCACCATGTCTCAGGAAGCGATCATCACGTTCGAAAAACAATCGTTCATCGATTTGGCCCTCGATGGTCAGGTTATCCGTGTCGATGCCGGTGATGTGGAGATTTTGTCTGAAGACATTCCGGGTTGGCTGGTAGCTAATGAAGGAAGGTTGACCGTCGCACTGGAAGTCACAGTGACGGAAGACTTGCGGCTGGAAGGACTTGCCCGTGAATTGGTGAACCGGATTCAGAACCTCCGTAAATCAAGTGGATTTGAAATCACAGATAAAATCAATGTGACGATCAGTCCTAATGATGAAATGGCCAAGGCGGTTGACAAATGGAATGAGTACATCAAAGTTCAGACGCTGTCCGTGATGATTCGGTTTGGTGATGTGTCTGAAGCAGCGGCTCCTATTGATATTGAGGGACTTGAAATAAAGATTTTGGTTGATAAAGCCTGACCTTTTTTGAATGGTTTTTTAACCTGCTTTTTTTGAGAATATTCGTACAGGGTACATATATATTGTTTATATTCGCAAATTATTTTTCGTAGTGGTTGATCCGATTTTCTAGTTGTTAGTTCATTTAATAAAATGTATTATGTCAGAAAAAATCAGATATTCAGACGCCGAATTGGAAGAGTTTCGTCAGATTATTGAAGAAAAACTCCAAAAAGCCCGGGAAGACTATGAACAGCTGAAAGCCAGCGTCACCAATATGGACGGGAATGATGTGATGGATACATCGCCTACTTTCAAAGTATTTGAAGAAGGTGCCAATACCTCTCTGAAAGAAGAGACCGGCCGGATGGCACAACGCCAGATGAAATTCATCCAGCATCTTGAAGCTGCCTTGGTACGGATAGAAAACAAAACATACGGCATCTGTCGTGAAACCGGTCAGCTCATTCCAAAAGAAAGATTACGGGCCGTGCCTCATGCGACGTTGACGATCGAAGCTAAAAACGAGAAAAAATAGCCCATGTCCAAACGCTCAAAAGGCTGGATTGCCGCTGGCGTGGTCCTTTTCGTGCTGATTGCGGACCAGGTTCTGAAGATCTGGATCAAGACGCATCTGCCTTTACACGACAATATCCGCATTACTGATTGGTTCTATCTGTATTTTACAGAGAACAACGGGATGGCATTTGGAATTGAACTGTTTGACAAGTTCTTCCTGACATTTTTCAGGTTAGTGGCAGCCGGGGTACTGATTTGGTACCTCCACCGCATCTGCAAAAAAGAAGAAACGCGGATCGGTTATTGTGTCTGTATTGCCCTGATTATTGCCGGAGCCATTGGCAATATCATTGATTGCCTGTTTTACGGATTGATTTTCAACGACAGTTATGGACAGATAGCGACGTTGTTCCCGGCAGCCGGCGGATACGGTTCATTCTTTTACGGCAAAGTGGTTGATATGCTGTATTTCCCGCTGATTGACACTTATTGGCCTCACTGGATGCCATTTGTCGGGGGTGATCAACTGGTTTTCTTCAGGCCTATATTCAATCTGGCCGATAGTTCCATTACTTGTGGCATCATTCTGCTGTTGCTGTTCTTCCGCAAAGATTTATCGGATGTAACAACTTCCAAAAAAGAGACAACCACCGCCCCTGAGAAAGAAGAGAAACCGGTCATCAAGTAATCATCATGCCAAGTCGTTATCGTTATATCGGGCTGCTTTTGTTGGTTTGCCTGTTTGCCTCATGCAGGCCAAAGGATGTACTGCCCAAAAAAGAGATGATGGATTTGTTGTATGAAATTCATATGACCGAAGCCATGACTGACGGAATGTACGGACCATTGCCTGACCAATGGAGTCAAGGACTCGATGCGGAATACTTCAGGGATTTATCGTACCGGTCTGTGCTTCGAAAACACCGGGTAACGGAAGCGTGTTTTTTTAAGTCGGTTGCCTATTACAGCAAAAATCTGAGGACCTATAGCCGGATGTACGAAAAGATCGGTAAACGACTGGATGCCTATATTCAGTCGATCCAGGAAGCTCAGACGGTTGGGTCATTCAGTTATACGGTTGAACAGCTCATCGTTCGTGATAGTGCCAAGACAAAGAATTGGTATGAACGGTTTATGATCAGACCGGATACGGCAAAGCTGACCCACAGCTATTGTTTGGATTCTGTCAGAGAGTGGGCTGCCGGTCGATGGCTGCGGAGGCCTTTGCTTAAGCCGAAGCCAAACAGAAAAATGTCATCAGTACCGATGGCCGCCAGCCCTGCTCAAACGGCAACACCGGCTCAACATCCGGCCGTCAAACCAGCCGATACCATGAGGTCCTCGCAAGGTATCATTATTCGAAACGAGAAAGGCCAGATTATTCAAGTTCAGGGCAGGCAAGATCCCACTCAACGTCCGGATGCTCCTCATTTTAAAGATTAACCTGTACAGGCTTGTTTCCGGCGCAACAGCATAATACGGAATTCATGAAGGGTTTTGCGGCACACTATCTGTATCAGGGAACCGGTCAGGTGTTGAAGAACCATGTTCTGTTTATGGCTCCGGATGGCGTTGTTCTCTCCATGAAGCCATTATCGGATGAAACCGCCTCTACCATTTATTTGAATGGTATTTTATTGCCTGCCTTCCGTTTATCGGATGACGTGCCGGCTGTCGAAGATGCCTTGGATTGGCTGCTGGAATGTCAGACATTTCATGCTGAATGGAACGTGTTCGATTGCCTCAATCATGTTCCGTCTATGCCGTCGTTGCAGTGTGGCTGCTGTCAGTCTGTCTGGTGTCTGGAACAGCTGGATTTGTCTGCTTTACGGCTGACAGGTCAAACCCGGCTGTTTGAGGTCTGTCCGTAAGCCCTGCGCCGGAATTCAGAGCAAACGATAGCCGTTGCGACAGACACGTTCAGGGATTCGGAACCTGACTTTCCGGCAGGAAAATCGGGAATAAACAATTTTTCCGTTACCAGCGAGGCTACTTCTGCTGATATGCCGTTGCCTTCGTTTCCCATAACGATGATTCCTTCTGCCGGCAACGGACAATCATAAATAATTTTTCCTTCCAGAAACGTACCAAAAATAGGTAACGTTGTTTGGGATAAAAACGAACAAAGATCCGTATAACAAAGTTTGATTCTTCCGATGGCGCCCATGGTTGCTTGCACAGTCTTTGGATTGAAGGCATCGGCAGTACCGATGGAACAGATCACCTGATCGATTCCGAACCAGTCTGCAATGCGCAGAATAGTGCCCAGGTTTCCCGGATCCTGGATGTTGTCCAATGCCAGGCTTATTTTTCCGTTCAGATCCTGAGGTTGGATGGAATAATCCGGAATTTCAAAAACGCCAAGTACTTCCTGTGGATGTTTCAGTAAACTGAGATGGTTCAACGTTTCCTGGTCCGTGACGATCCGCTCGTTGACTTTAATCTGTTCATGAGCGGCCGACCATGCCTGAGTGGCAACCAGGAGCCTGCAGGGAAGCAGGGACAGCAGATCTTCCGTCAGTTTGTTCCCTTCAGCCAGAAACAGTCCGAGTTCCTGACGATATTTCTTTTGTTCCAGAGACCGGATCCATTTTTGCGTCGCCTTATTAAGCATAGCCATTCTTTTGCGGGCAAAACTACGAAAGAAATTAAAGTTTCCGAAATTAGTGCAAGCAATTTCATTACTTTTTGAAGAATAATGTACATTTGCGTAAGGGATAAAAAACGTTGATATCTATGCTCAGAAAGACTTGGCTACTTTTGCCGTTTTTCCTGTTGTTGGTTGCTTGTAATTCGCTGAAATACGTACCTGAAGGTGATTATTTGCTGAATAAGGTAGCATTCAGGACAGAGAAAGACTTGCCTCCAACATCGGAAATCCGTCAATACCTCCATCAGGAACCGAATGAGCGATTCCTTGGCCTTTTTAGACTGAATCTGGCATGGTATAACTTATCCGGGCCCGACACGACCAAACGCATCAACCGGATCCTTCGTAATCTGGGAGAGCCTCCTGTCATTTACGAGAAAGGTCTGACGGCAAGGTCCAGTTTGTCTATGAAGCGTTTTCTGATGAG
>JAUZOU010000223.1 GCA_030706285.1 Bacteroidota bacterium | reverse complement strand
CAGAAGACTTGTACATAAAAGAAACGTCGAAAGTGTTTTCATAATGTGCATGTAGTTGATTAATGACTAAAAAAATCCGGAATGGAGAAAACGAAACAGGTCAATCGGATAAACTGACTATCCTGGATCCGTCAATTTATATATTTGACGTTGCTGCTCACTTTTTGTTACACCAATTTCACAAAAAAATGCACCTCCACAGATGGACATACTTGCTCTTGATTATTTTATATATCATGCACGATACACCACCTACTAAAAAAGCCGCTCAATCAGATGAACGGCTTTTTTAAGAATTTATGGCATTATAGATGTTTACCTACGTTTGTTCTTTTGTTGTTCTTTCAACATTTTCTGTTGATCTTTCTGCATTTGTTCGAGTCTGGCGGCAAAGCCTTTTTTCTTAACCGGCTTTTTCTTGTTGTCATTCAGTTTCGCCAGTAACTTCTCATCATTCACAAAAGCACGGATGGAATAGGTTTGAATGATCGAAATCAAGGTGGATATGAAGAAATAGAAACTCAGACCGGCAGAATACTGATTGAACATAAACAGGAACATCACCGGCATCATATACATCATGGCTTTCATACCTGGCATCTGATTGTTGCTTGGTTGTGTCTGCATATTCAGATGCGTGTACAAGAGGTTTGTCAGTGTCATCAGCAAACAGAACAAGCTGATGTGATTTCCAAAGAACCTGGTTACAAAAGGAATGTTGCCAGACCAGCTGACAATGGCGTCATAGGTTGACAAGTCTGAAGCCCATAAGAAACTTTGCTGCCGAAGTTCAATGGAAGAAGGGAAGAAGGAATACATGGCAAACAGGATAGGCATCTGCAGCAACATCGGTAAACAACCACCCATCGGATTAACGCCGCAACGCTGATACAATTCCATCGTAGCTTGGGAGCGAGCAGCAGCCTTGTCATTTCCTGCATATTTAGTATTGATTTCAGCAATCTGAGGTTGAAGCACCTTCATTTTTGCCGAAGACATGTACGATTTGTAGGTGAATGGGAACAGCAGGAGTTTGATAACAAAAGTCATCAGCAAAATGATCAGTCCATAATTGCTGATAAACCGTCCAAAAAGGTTGAACATCGGAATGATGATACCTGTATTCGCCCAGCGGATAAGTTTGCCGCCAAGAGGGACAATGCGGTTAAGCATCAGCTTTTCGTTGGAAGGAACACCTTTGTCATAGCTTCTAAGCAGTGCATACTTGATCGGACCAAAATAGAAATTCATCCCTGTTGTCTGGTTGCTTCTCAAATTAAAGTCAATAGAAGAAGACATGGAATAACTCTTGATATAAGGAGAACCGTCTTTTTCCAACTTGGATGCAAGGACATTTGAATTGAAGCCTTTATTTGCTATGGCTATACAAGCAAAGAACTGATCCTTGAATGAAACCCATTTCAATGCCTCATCTACATTCTTGCTGGCATCTTTGTTTTCACTCAGCTTTTCAACATCATCTACCAGAAACTTGTAATTGACACCAGAATACCGCTCCTCAAATTTACGACCTTTTTCCTGCTCGCGTAATTTGAGGCCCCAGTTAAAGTCAAGGGCATTTGTATTGGGCAACATCATGTTCGCTAAATTGTTGCCTTTTAAATCAAAGGACAACCGGTAGTCATTTTTCTTCAACGTGTAGATGAAATCCATCCAGGTATCATCCCCTGTTTTCAGGCGGTAGATAAGTTGCGAAGGATTGCTGGACGGTATCTGTGTGAAATTGAGATCACCCGTATTAATCAACCGGCTTTCTTTGGAAAAAAACGAAAAGCCGAAACTGGATGTGGATTCATCAAACAAAATCAGCGGCAGAGAATCTCCGGTTACGAATTTTTTCAGCTGAACCGAAACAATGCGTCCGCCCTTGGAGGACAATGTGAGCTTCATCACATCATTCTCAAGTGTGGCATAAGTTGGTTTAGCTGTCGTTAATGATGCAAATATGCCATATTTGTTGCTGGATGTTGCCGTATCACTTTTGGTTGTATCAACAGCGGCCTTGGCTGCCAAGCTGTCTGATGGAAGTGGCTTTGCCGATTCGACTAACGCCAGCGAATCCTTTATCCGCTGTTGTTCAATCATGGCAGCTCGCTGACGATCAGAAGGTTTGTTCAGCCAATAGAAACCAATGACTATTAAGAAAATGAGTACAAATCCAGTCAGGGTATTTTTATCCATCTTTCAATCGTATCTGTAAAAAATTGGGTATAACTTAATCAGGCTTGAGAGCAGACTTTGATAAAGTCCAGGAACAAGGGGTTAGGCTTGAGTACCGTACTGTTGTATTCAGGATGAAATTGACAACCGATGTACCATTTCAGTTCAGGCATTTCGATCATTTCAACCAGATTGGTTTCAGGATTTGTACCTGTACATTTCATGCCGGCTGATTCAAATTCGGCCCTAAACTTGTCATTAAATTCGAAACGATGACGATGACGTTCCTGTATTTTTTCTTTCCCATATGCTTTATAAGCACGGGACGTTTTATCCAACCGGCACTCATAATTGCCAAGCCTCATGGTACCGCCATAATCGGAAATATTCTTTTGATCTTCCATGATGTCGATGACATTTTTCGGCGTACTCGGATCCATTTCTGTTGAGTTAGCCTCCGGGTAACCCAGCACGTTTCGGGCAAATTCAATAACCATACACTGCATGCCAAGGCAAATTCCGAGTGTTGGAATATTATTTTCACGCGTATACTTAAGAGAAATGATTTTTCCATCGATGCCCCGGCTACCAAATCCGGGAGCGACAACAACACCATCCAGTCCGGCCAGTTTCTGGTTGACATTCGTTTCGGTGATGTATTGAGAATGGATCAATTCCAGTTCAAGTTTTCGATCATTGTAAACAGCCGCATGATTAAGTGATTCGATGATTGACTTGTATGCATCGGATAACTCTGCATATTTGCCGACCAGTCCGATCCGGACCGGTTTCGTCGCTTTTTTCAATTTATCAAGGAACTGTTTCCAGGGCTCCATATCAGAGAAGGTATCCGTCGGAAGTCCTAGCTTTTCCAGTACGATTCTGTCCAATCCTTCTCGCTGCATAAACAAAGGTACCTCATAAATAGAAGGGGCATCAATGCATTCAACAACGGCTTCTTCTGCCACATTACAGAACAACGCCACTTTCTTCCGGATATCCTGGTTGATCGGGTGTTCAGTCCGCAAGACAAGCGCATCCGGTTGTACACCTAACTCCTGAAGCTGCTTGACTGAATGCTGGACAGGTTTCGTTTTCAGTTCTTTTGTCGTTGACAGGTACGGTAGATAAGCCAAATGAATGCAAAAACAATTCTTGCCAAGTTCCCATTTGAGTTGACGGACACTTTCAATAAACGGAAGTGACTCTATATCACCGACGGTACCGCCGATTTCTGTAATAACAATGTCAAATTTGTTCTTGGATGCGATAGAACGCACACACCGTTTGATTTCATCCGTAATGTGAGGAATCACCTGAACGGTTTTCCCAAGATAATCGCCATGACGTTCTTTTTGAATGACATTCTGGTAGATACGTCCTGTCGTGAAATTGTTTGCTTTGGTGGTCGGAACGTTCAGAAAACGTTCATAATGCCCAAGGTCAAGATCTGCTTCGTGACCGTCACTACAGACATAGCATTCGCCATGTTCGTAAGGATTCAGTGTTCCCGGGTCAATGTTGATATACGGATCAAATTTTTGAATGGTTACCTTAAATCCCCGCGATTGAAGTAATTTGCCGAGAGAAGCAGATAGTATGCCTTTTCCAAGTGATGAAACGACACCTCCTGTAACGAAAATATACTTAGTGTCAGCCACTGCTCAAAATTTTTAATAAGTTTAATCTGAATGTTCTATTAAGCCGCAAAAGTACGAAAAAACTTTCAAAGAAAATGTGCTACATTTGCCATATAAAATGGTTATCATGGATTTTCTCCGAATCTTATCAATCATACTGATTAGTTTTCAAACTATTCCACACATCGTTGCTTCTGTGAATCAAATGCCTGATTATGATAATTTTGGGCATCACGATTCAACGACAGTCCCCATTGACACGCTATTGGTACAACCGGTAAACAGAATACTATCGCCAGATTCCACCAATATGTTGTCTGCTTCTCAGTCCACTTCCGATCGTCAATCTACCCCTGCTCATGATTTGAAAAAAAATATAATTCATGTTAAAAGACTGCAAGAATTGAAATTAACCGAATCTGAGGATAACAATTCACTGTTAAATTTTATCCGGTCTTACAACATTGACAGCTTCATGGTACGTCCGAGACTTCCCTACCTTGTTGATGAAGGGGAGGAGCTTGATTATCTGTATCCATATCCCTTGTTCCTGCCATTGGTATTCAACTCAAGTCGTCCTGCTTATCGATTGTCCAGAAAAACCGACACGCCAACAGCATCTCTGTTACGGTCAGCGTTGGTAGATAACTTTATAAATAATTGTCAATCTGAACTTTATGTAACGACTTTTACCAATAGATTTCTCACCAAGATTGAATCCGAACACATAAATCTGGTTAAATACGATCAAAAGGATATGCCGGAACCGGACAAGCTCACGTTTTTCCTAAGTCAGAATAAACCGGCCTTGCTGGATAAACCTGATCCGAAAATGGAAAAAAGACAGTTCGGAGATGCCAACAACTTACCTCATACATGGTACAATCCATGGTCGACGAAAGGAAATGGCAAGCTTCAATTTTCAGAAACATTTATTTCACCCAACTGGTCAAAAGGTGGAGAAAGCAACACGGCCGGACTGGCAACGCTTTATCTGGAAGCTAATTACAATGATTTGAATAATGTACAGTTTGACAATAACATTGAAGTAAAAGTAGGATTGAATACCGTTTCGACTGATTCGCTTCGTAATCTGAACGTCAGCACCGATCAGGTAAGAGCAACCAGCAAGTTAGGCATCAAGATGCACAATAATTGGTATTATTCACTGTCTGCAGAATTCCAGACGCAGTTGCTGAACAACTACAAAAAAAACACCATGTCGCTGCAATCTTCGCTGCTTTCTCCAGCAAAATTATATGTCAGCCTTGGTATGGATTTCAAACAGTCAAAGAATAAGTATAATTTGTCTGTTCAACTTAGCCCTGCAAGTTATAAACTGAACTATCTGTATGATAATGTCAACCTAAGTCCGTCTTCTTATGGCATTGACGCAGGCCATCATTTTGGCAGTGAAATAGGTTCGAAAGTCTCATCAGTACTGAATTGGAAAGTGTCTGACCAAATCAACCTGAAATCCAACTACTATTATTTTACAGATTATGCCTCGGTTGATACGGAATGGGAAAATACAGTGGATTTTGATTTGGGACATAATTT